>NZ_CP017705.1:2912500-3212500 GCF_002706795.1 Brevibacillus laterosporus DSM 25 | reverse complement strand
TCTTCTTAATACGTGAGCTAACTGGTTAAATTTCACATTTAATTGTGTGTAGGTAAACTGTTCCTCTCCACATATAAGAGCGATTTGATCAGGATTTTTAACCACTTGTTCTTCAAACAGTTCTTGAATTGTTTTTTCTCTAGGATAGTCGACTTTTGTCAGATTAAATTCTTCAAGTAAGATATTCTTTTCAGCATCTGTCACTAATTCTAGATGACCAATGTTCTCTTCTGGATGCGCAACAATTTGTGCTAGTAATTGTTCAAAATGACTTGCCATGCGTTGAATGGTTTCTTGTTTAAAGCATTTTGTGCTGTACTCAATGGTTATATAAAGGGATTCTCCTTCTGATATTAACCAACTTAGGGAGAATTTTGCATTCCTTTGCCCAGTTTCATAAGGGAAAATTTCTACATTACTCATTTGGAACTCAGACATTTCTATATTTTGCAAAGAGAACAAGGTATCAAATAGCGGATGGCGACTCATGTCTCGTTCTAAATTGAGTTTTTCAATCAGCTCTTCAAATGGATATTCTGCGTTTGCATATGCTTGAAAAACAGTCTCTTTTACCTCATTTAAATAGGAAAGGAATGATTGGTCTGCTTTTGGTTGACCGCGTAAAGCTAATGTATTTACAAACATTCCTATAATGTTTTCCAAATCGGCATGAGAACGCCCAGCAATTGGAGAACCCACAATGATATCTTCCTGTCCAGTATATCTAGCTAAGAAGACCTGATAGGCTGCAAGAAGCGTCATATATAACGTGGTACCTCGACTCGAGCATATTTGTTTCACCTTTGCTAGAAGATCAGCATTAATTTCAAACGTCCATTCATCTCCGTCAAACTGCTGAATAGCCGGGCGTGGATAATCTGTTGGTAATTCTAAGGTAGGAAGCTCGTCAGAAAAACGATGTAACCAGTAATTTTCCTGCTCTTTTAATCTAGATCGCTGCTCGTCTGATTGTTGCCATAACGCGTAGTCTTTGTATTGGATAGCGAGCGCTGGCAATGCTTCTCCCTGATATAGTGTCATGAATTCCTGTAAGAACAGGTTCATAGATACCCCATCTGAAATAATATGATGCATATCCAGGCTCAGCAGATAATGATGTGGATTCAAGCAAAATAAACGAGCTCTGAAAAGCGGTGCCTCGCTTAAATTGAACGGTCTGATAAATTCCTCTAGCTTTGACTGAAGCTCTGACTCCCGAGCTTCTATTACTTCTAATTCCCATGAAATATCTTTATTTATTTTTTGAACTAGATTTTCATCAATCATATGAAACGATGTACGGAGACTTTCATGTCGTAGAACTAGAATCTGCAACGTTTCTCTTAGCTTGTCCAGATGTAGTTTTCCTTTTAGTTCAAACGAAAAAGGCATGTTATAGCTAGTCGTTTCACTATCTCTCATTTGTTGCACAACATACATTCTTCTTTGTGCAAAAGAAACAGGATAGTAGGGCTGTTCTTCCGCTGGTTGAATCGCTGTGTAAGCTGAACCATTCATCTGATCTATGTATGCAGCTAGATCTTTAACCGTTGGACGAGCAAACATCTCATTTAACTGCACATCCACACCTAGCTCTTTGTGCATACGAGACACAAGCATCATCGCCTTCAACGAATGTCCACCTAATTCAAAGAAATGATCCTTAGTACCAACACGCTCAAGTCCTAAAATTTCTTGGAATAGTTGAACTAGCTTTTCTTCCGTCTCTGTCGAAGGTGGCTCATACTCGTTCATTCTTTGTCGATCAGGTACCGGTAGCGCTCGCTTATCTACTTTTCCATTTGCAGTAAGCGGCATTTTTTCCACTTCCATCATGTAAGCTGGAACCATGTATTCGGGCAGTGTTTCTATCAAATGCTCGCGTAATGAAGATACACTCCAAGTACCCGATGCTACCACATAAGCACATAGATACGTATACCCTTGCTCATCATTTCGAGCCACGACGAGTGCCTCACTAATAGAAGGATGGTCAAGTAGCTTTGCCTCGATCTCACCTAACTCAATTCTGTATCCTCGGATCTTGACTTGTTCGTCTATCCTCCCCAGATATTCGATGCTACCATCAGATTTCCAACGAACTAAGTCGCCTGTGCGATACATTCTTTCTCCAGGTACAAACGGATTATCGACAAATCGTTCTACTGTAAGTTCAGGCTGGTTGAGATATCCTCGTGCAAGCCCTGTACCACTGACACATAACTCACCGGGTACTCCTATCGGCTGAAGGTGTCCCTTCTGATCCAAAATATAGACACTGTGATTTGTAATCGGCTTTCCAATAGGGAAGACATCTTGCTCCATATGGAGTTGGCCACTCGTTGTTACTACTGCATTTTCGGTTGGCCCATAGTTGTTTATGATCTGATAAGCTGTCTTTTTTATTTTTTGAGCTCGGTCACCGCCAATGAGTAACACTCGCAATGTACTACTTGTAAGCTCCATAAATTGTTCAGCTAATTGAGTAGGTAAGAAGCTAATCGTAATTGCATTTTTTTCGAAGTATTCATGTAGAGCATAAATATCGCCACGTCTCGATTCATCTAATACATGTAGAGTAGCTCCCTGTATGAGGGGAGGAAATGTTTCCCATACCGATGCATCAAATCCAAAACCCGCCAATTTCGTGCATTGATCATTCTGCGTTACACTAAATGCATCGTTATGCCACATGACTAAATTAACCAAAGAATGATGTTCAACCATAACTCCTTTAGGTAGTCCTGTTGAACCTGAGGTATAGATAATGTAGGCTAAATCATTAGCGCCCGTAACAAGCGGTAAATCGTTCGTACTTTCCTTTGCCCAACTCTCTTCTGCTAGCCATAAGGTACTTCCCTTATATTCCTGTGGCATATTTAAATGCGGCTGGATAAGCAATTGCTCTGCTTTGCTATCCTGTAACATATGGGCGATTCTTTTTTCTGGATAGGATGGATCAATAGGAAGATAGGCCGCACCCGCCTTTAAAATCCCAATTACTCCCGCCACCATCTCAAGTGAGTGCTCTGCCATGATCGCAACGATATCATTCGGCTTTACTTCCCGTTTTCTTAGCATCCATGCCAATTGATTGGCCTTCTCATTCAACTGACGATAGGTTAATGACTGCCCTTTAAAAACGATAGCAGTCCGCTCTGGATTACGTAATACCTGCTCCTCAAATAGCTGATGGATGGTTTTATCCATTGGAAACTCTGACTTGGCTGGATTGGAATAGCTTACGAGCTGATCCTTTTCTTCCTTAGAAACAATGGCTATCTCATCCACCTGGATATCTAGGTCATGGATGATAGACTGAGCAATCTGTTGTAGGTGATTAAAAATATTATCAATAAAGCTTTTATTATAAAGATTTTGATTATAAGAGATTTTTACTAGTAATTCTGTATCCATCTGTACCTGAACATTAAAATCAAAGTTGGTTTTCTCATGATCGTCAATGACATTCACAACTTTCAATTCTTGTGAATCGGACTCGCGAGAATCAACGAAGCTATCCGAGGCAACAGGAAAATTTTCGAACGCCACAATATGATGGATAAGTGCATGATTTGATCCTGTAACAGCTTGTATATCAGCCAGTGTTTGATAGTTATACTTTTCAGAGTTTACAGATGCCTCCTGAACCTGCATCAGCAATTCTTTAAAGGTTTGCTTGTCCAGCGTCCGAATTCGAACAGGAATGGTATTGATAAAGATTCCCACTATTTTCTCCACATCGGGAATCTCTGGTGATCTTCCTGAAATGACAGATCCAAATATGGCTTCCTGGGAGTTATTATACTTTTGTAGCAAGATCCCCCACATTGTTTGAAACAAGGTACTTATCGTCACTTGGGAAGCTTTTGCTACTTGAACCAATTCCTCCGACAGCTTTTTATCGAAGTGAAAGGTTACCTTATCAATGATGCATACTTCCTTCTCTCCCTTAGAATTTTCCTTAGGGATTACAGATGCACCCTCGAAATCTTGAAGATAATTACTCCAATAGGTTTTTGCTTCCTCTTCATCCTGCTCTTCTAACCAGCGAATATATCTGCTGTACGGAATCGCTTTTTCAGTTGGGATAGGTTTATTTGCTACAAAACATTGATAGAAATAAAACAGATCCTGATACAGAATGCCCGTGCACCATCCATCAATGATAATATGGTGGCTACTGATCACTAGTTCGTATTGTTTAGGAGCTACTTTTAGTAAAGACAACCGCATGAGGATGTCCCGGGAGAGGTCAAAGCCCTCGTCCCGGTCCCTCTGTTTAGCTGCACGAAGAGACTTTGTTTTATCCAACTCGCTCTTCTTAGAGAAATCCTCATAATAAATACTTGCTGTTCGTTCTTTTAGCACAACTTGCATCGGCTCTTTTAATTTCTGATACAAGAAGATCGTACGTAGGACATCATACTTGCGAATCAGCTCGTTAAAACTTTTCTCAAGGGATTCGACACATATTTCACCTTCAATTTGAAAAGTTGTTTGATCAAAATAAGCAAGGTTTTCTTTATCTTTTAATGTATGGAACAACATGCCTCGTTGCATGGGCGATAAGCTATAAATGTCTTTGACGTCTGAGGTATTAATCAAGTTAATCTTCTCCTCCTCAGGATACCTTTATAGATTTTTAAGTGTTGCAAACACGTCGTCTAAATCCTCTAATGAAAGTTTCTTTGTACTAAAATCACTTGGTGTTCGCTCTGTCTGCTCACGTTGAACACAATGATCGATCACTGCTTTTAAATTGCTCTTATAACGATCTGCCAGACGCTCCATTGTCTCTTGTTCATAACGTTGCGGATTATAATCAAAAGTAACAAGCAACGTATTATTCATTACAAGGCAAGTCATATTAAGCGAACTCGGATTTGCGTTCATTGGGCTTATCTGGTCTCCTGTATTGATAAGGACTCCATTATCCGTCTCAGACTGACTAGCGGAATCTTCTCCCATCTGACCTAGGTAGTTGAAGCTTATGTGATGAGAACTTAATTGGCTCTGGCTTACATCAGAATGAGACATGTGTTGTAAGATCCCAAAACCAATACCATTATTCGGTACATTGCGCAGCGTTTCTTTTACATGTTTAATCACGCTGGAAAGTTGATGGTTCTCTACTTCAAACAGAACTGGATAAATTGTAGTAAACCAGCCAATTGTACGGCTCAAATCAATGCCTTCGACGATCGTCTCACGGCCATGACCTTCCAAATTCACTATGATATCGCTTTGCTTCGTCCACTCATTTATGCTAAGAACCAACGCTGCCAGCAATAAATCATCCGCTTTTGTCTTATAAGCATGGTGGGCATTCGCAAGCAGGTCTTGGGTTTCATTTATATCAAAGGTAAGCTGTACTTCTTTTGTATCTCCAAAAAGGAATGTATCGCTTGATTCCTTATCCGCAGGCAGCACTCTTACCGATTTATTCAACAACCCTTTCCAATAGCTTGCCTCGTCTTGTAGCTTTTTGCTGCGAGCATACCCCTCCAGTTGTACGGCCCACGTCTTAAAGGAAGTGGTTTTCGCCGGCAGCTCACCCTTTTGCTCATAAAGCGTCTGGAAATCCTCCAGCAGGATGCGCCATGAGACACCATCAATTAAGAGATGATGTACGACAATCAGAAGATAATCGCCATATGCCGTATGGTATAAGCCAAGCTTTACAAAAGGGCCTGTTGTCAAATCAAATCTTGCTTGGAGTTGATTCGCTTCTTGTTCGATGCGGCTTTGCCAGTCTCTTTCCTTGGTTACATCCACCTCATGCAGGGTAAAAAACTCTCCCTCGATACCCTGATTTTCTTGAATGATCTTCTCTCTAAACTGGTACTTCATTCTTAAGGCATCATGGTGTTTAACAATGGTTGTAAATGCTTGTTCTATTCGTTGACGATCCCAGCCTTGTTCATTCGGCAGAAGCATAGATTGATTAAAGTGGTGTGGATGCACAAAAGGTTGTTCAAAGAACCAGGATTGAATCGGTGTAAGCGGCACTTCGCCTTCAATTGAATCTTGTTCAATCAAAGCACCTCTTTGTTCAAGGTAAGGAGCCAGCATGGAAATCGTTGGATTTTTAAAAATATGTCTACTATCCAATTTCCGATTATATTTGCTAAGTCTAGCTACGATTTGCAATGCCTTAATGGAGTCTCCGCCTCGTTCAAAGAAGTTGTCCTCTACCCCAATCGGTTTGAACTGCAGGACTTCCTCCCATACCTGAACAAGTATTTCCTCGTCCTGAGAAGAAGGGGCAACGATTTCATGGCCTGTTTGTGCTGAAATGAATTCGGAAGGGTCAGGTAATGCTTGTTTATTTACCTTTCCGTTTCCTGTCAATGGGATATGATCTACTTTAATAAAGTAAGCAGGAATCATAAACTCAGGTAGAGCTTTAGCCAAATGATGGCGCAAATCGTTGACTTTCACTTCTTTATCCTCGATGAAATAGGCGCATAGTGTCGTTGCTCCATGTGTATCGACTATTGGTACAACAACAGCTTCTGTAATCGAAGGATGCGTAAGTAATTGGCTGGTAACCTCCCCAAGCTCGACCCGATTTCCGCGTACTTTAACCTGATCATCCATACGACCGACATATTCGATATTGCCATCAGGCAACCAGCGAGCTACGTCTCCTGTTTTATACATACGCTCACCAGGTGCAAAGGGGTTGTTTACAAATTTTTCTTGTGTCAGCTCTGGACGATTCAAGTACCCACGGCTTAATCCAGCCCCTGCTATGCAAAGCTCACCTGGAACCCCGATTGGTTGTATCTGTTGATTTTCATTGATGATATAGGCCTTTTGATTAGGGAACGGCTTACCAATCGTGATACGCTTGTCCTCTGCTGTAACCACACCAAAGGCACTGCAAACAGTTGATTCTGTAGGGCCGTATCCGTTTATAAAGGTGCGGTTTTGCCCCCAAGTTTGCACAATGTCAAATGTGCAAGCTTCTCCGACACTAACTATGCACTCTAAAGCTGGCAGTTCCCTATAAGGAACGGATCTTAATAAAGATGGCGGCAATGCTACTGTTGTTATTTGATTTTCAAGTAAGTAGGGAACTAAATTGGTTAATAGCTCCTCTTTCTCTTCTATATATAAAGTTGATCCAGTTAGAAGAGCTGGAAAGATCTCTGCTACCGAGGCATCAAAGCTGCTAGAGGCAAATTGAAGGACTCTGCTTCCTGCTCCCATTTTATAGGGGTGAGAAATATGAATCAGATTATGTAATGAACGATGCTCGATCATTACTCCCTTGGACTTTCCAGTAGAGCCTGATGTGTAAATAATATAGGCCAAATCTGCAGGCTGATTCATACTAGATAAATCCGTAGCATCCTCATGATAAATATCAGCTTGATCAACGAAGAGAACTTCCCCCGAATATCCTGTAGGTATTTGGATTTCTTTTTGAGTTAACAGCATTGCAGTCTGGCTATCCTCTAGCATGTGTTCAATACGATCAAGCGGGTACGTTGGATCAATTGGCAGGTATGCTCCTCCTGCCTTTAATACGGCTAGGATACTAATGATCAGCTCATGTGAACGATTAATCATGACCGCAATTATTTGATCACGCCCGACCCCATGCTCTCTTAATGTACGAGCCATCTGATTTGATCTTTGGTTAAGCTCACGATAGGTTAACTCCTGACCTTTAAATACAAGTGCCACTGCATCAGGTGTCTTCATAGCCTGTTCTTCAAATCTGTTTTGGATTGCCTGATCGTAGGTTATTTTGGTTGGTTGATGATTGAATTCCTCTAAGATTTGGACCTTCTCATCTTCTGTTGCCAACTGAATATCAGCTAAACGAATTTGAGGATTTTCCATAATCTGCTCGATGATATGTTCAAAGTGTCCGATCATTCGCTGAATCGTGTTGCGCTCAAATAGATTTGTACTATACTCCACGCCAATTTCTAGACCGTCTGCTTCAAATACCATCCAGCTCATATCAAACTTGGAGCTAGTCCAGTTGATATCCAATGCTTCTATACCCCAATCGGGTAGCTCCGCGTGAGATGTCTCCAGATTTTGTACACCAAACATTGTGTCAAATAGCGGATGTCTGCTTGTATCCCTTTGAACCTTTACTTTTTCAATTACATCTTCAAATGGATACTCCTGATGACCATAGACCTCTAGCATTTTATTTTTCACATTTGCTAAAAATTCTTCGAAGGTTTGCTCAGACTCCAACTGATTTCGGACTGCCAGCGTATTTACAAACATACCGACAGTGGACATGACATCTGGATGCGGTCGGTCTGAAACAGGCGTACCAACAATAATGTCGCGCTGATTCGTGTATTTGTGCAGAAGAACGTTGTATGTCGCAAGCAGTACCATATATAGCGTTACTTCGCGATTTTTCATGAAGGCTTTTACGCTTGCATGGAGATCACCACGTAGGCTTTGGCTTACATAATCTCCTTCCAATCGGCGAATTGGTGGACGAGAATAATCAGTAGGTAGCTCCAACACCGGCAACTCTCCAGAAAATTGCTGCATCCAGAAATTTTCACTTTCTTTTAAACGATCCTGCTGGGACAATTGCCACACGGCGTAATCTTTATAGTGTATCTTCACTTCAGGTAACGCTTGCCCTTGATACAACTGGATAAGCTCCTGGAACAAGATCATAGTCGATACGCCGTCTCCTACAATATGGTGTACATCCATCATAAGAATGTGCTCATCTTTATTAATCGTAAGAAGACCCACTCGGAACAAAGGAGCTGTACTGATGTCAAACGGTTGGATAAACGAATCCTTTAATCTTGAAACATCATTGGCGCTGACGGTTTTCATGTCCATTTTCCATGAAACCTGTTCGTGAACCTTTTGAACTAGCTGCTCCTCGATCATATGAAAGGAGGTTCGTAATGATTCGTGCCGATCAATTAATGTTTGGAAGACCTTCTCTAATTTCTTAGCATCTACAGAGCCTTTCATTTTATAGAAAGACGGCATATTGTAGCTCGTACCCTGAGCCTTATCTTCCAATGATTGAATGACATACATCCTTTTTTGTGCAGAAGAGACAGGGTAGTATTCCTGTTTTGCTGCGGGCTGAATTCCGACGTATTCTTCTTCATCCCGACCATCGATAAATCGCGCCATTTCTTTTACTGTCGTATGCTTAAAAATCTCACGCAAAGGCAGATCAATCTTTAATTCCTTATAAATGTTGGAAGCAAGTATCATCGCCTTGATAGAGTGACCACCTAGCTCAAAGAAGTTATCCACTATCCCTACTCGCTCCATGCCCAGCACCTTTTGCCAAATCTGTACAAGAATCTCCTCAGTTGGGTTCGTTGGAGCAACATATTCGGTTTGCAGCTGTACTTCTTTTTCTGGTTTTGGCAAGGCTTTCTTGTCTATCTTGCCGTTTACTGTGACTGGAATCTTATCGACTTTTATAAAAAACGATGGAATCATATAGTCTGGTAACGTTTGACTTAATTCCTTACGTAAGGCTGAAACCTGCAAATCGTTGTCCGTCACCAAATATGCGCATAGGTATCCCTGCTTTTGTTCTCCTGAACGAGCTAGAACCACAGCTTGCTTTACAGATGGGACTTGGTTTAGCCGAGCTTCAATTTCTCCAAGCTCAATCCTAAATCCACGAATTTTTACTTGGCCATCCATACGGCCTAAAAATTCGATTGTCCCATCCGGCAACCATCTAGCTAAGTCTCCCGTCTTATACATTCTTTCGCCTGGGGCAAATGGATTATCCACAAATTTCTCTCTAGTTAATTCAGGGCGGTTCCAATATCCAGGAGCAATCCCTACTCCACCGATGCATAACTCACCCGGTACCCCAATTGGCTGTAATTGATAATTTGGATTAATAATGTAGGCTTTTTTATTCAACACAGGCTTACCAATATGCGGCTTATCCTCTGGCGTACATAAGCCAATCGTTGCATCTACTGTTGTTTCAGTCGGACCATATGCATTTAAGAAGATTCGATCAGTTCCCCATAATCTGACTAAATCTACAGGTAATGCTTCCCCACCTGTACTGATATATTCCAATGCTGGTAAATCCTCGTACGGCAATGCACTCAATGCAGAAGGCGAGATAAACGGAATGGAAGTTATCTCGTTTACTCGTAACCATTCAACAAATTCAACGCCAGCCATAAGCAGGTTGCGATCCATCAGGTAAAGAGTGGCTCCATTTGTAAGGGTATGGAAAACCTCTCCTACAGAAGCGTCAAAGCTAAAGGAGGCAAACTGCAGAACGCGACTATTCGCAAAGATTCCATAGGTTTGGGCCATTAAGCATAGGTTACATACTGCTTGATGATCAATTATTACCCCTTTTGGTTGACCTGTAGAACCTGAGGTATAGATCATATACGCCAAATCTTGAGCTGTATTGACGATCCCCACATTCGTATCAGCCGCTTGGTACCACTGCATCTGCTCAATTAATATCCGATCACCTGTGAATTCTGATGGGACCTTATGCTTTTGCTGGAACAATAATAGTGATGCATGACTGTCTTCAAGAATATACAGCTTTCGATCTAAGGGGTAATCAGGATCAATTGGAACATAAGCTCCTCCGGCTTTGAGAATTCCCATCATTCCAATAACGGTTTCTATAGAACGATCCACCATGATTGCAACAAATTGATTTCTCTGTATTCCTTTGTCGATCAAGCAACGTGCCAATCTATTTGCACGTTCATTAAGCTCACGATACGTGATGGGTTGATCCTGATAGACAACAGCTATCTGTTCTGGTGTAAGCTCAACTTGTTGCTCGAATAGACTATGAATGGTTTGGTTATCAGGGTAATTGGCCCTAGTATCATTAAATTGCGTTAAAATCTGTTCAATCTCCAGCAGAGTAGCAATTTTGATTTCAGCCAAACGAATGGCTGGATGTTCAATAATTTGTTGTAAAACATAGGTGAAATGTTGAGCCATTCTGCTAATGGTTTCTTTTGTATACAGGCTTGTACTGTATTCAATAGCTACCTTGAGTGTTTCTTCCTCAAACATTGTCCAATCCATGTCAAACTTGGCATTTTTCCATTCAAAATCAAATGGCTTGAAGGTCAAGCCTGCCAAATCAATATCAGACATCTCCATGTTTTGCAAAGTAAACATCGTATCGAAGAGTGGATGGCGACTCATATCTCTTTGTAGATCGAGCTTCTCAACCAATTTCTCAAATGGATACTCTGCATTGGCATAAGCTTGTAAAACCTGTTCCTTAACTTGTGCCAGATAGGAAATAAAAGTCTGCTCTCCTGCAGGCTGTCCACGTAAAGCTAGCGTGTTGACGAACATACCGACGATGCTCTCTACATCCGCATGAGGGCGTCCGGCAATTGGTGAACCGACAATAATATCATCTTGACCGGTATACTTAGCCAGCAACACCTGATAAGCCGCCAATAGAGTCATGTATAGAGTAGAACCCTGACTCACTGATAATTTTTTCAACTGGCTGAGAATGTCAGCATCAATCTCAAAGGTCCATTCATCCCCTTCGAACTGCTGGACTGCAGGACGCGGGAAATCTGTCGGCATTTCTAAGACAGGAGCTTCCCCAGCAAATTGATGTAACCAGTAGCTTTCCTGATCTTGTAAGCGAGTCACTTGAGCATCGGTTTGTTGCCACACAGCGTAGTCTTTGTACTGTATCGTAAGAGGAGGCAGATCCTTTCCTTGATAGAGCTGCGTTATATCCTGAAACAATACATTGGTAGAAACTCCGTCTGAAATGATATGGTGCATATCTAGCATGAAAAGGAATCTCTCAGGGCTAATCCGCACGATGCCCGCACGGAACAATGGAGCTTGGCTGAGATCAAACGGACGTATAAATCCTGCTGTGATGCTTGCAAGGTCTCCTTCCGTTCCATCCATTATCTCTAAATCCCATACCACATCCTCATGTACCTGCTGCATCAGCTCTTCGTCAACCATATGAAATGAGGTTCGTAGCGACTCGTGTCTTTCGACCAATCTCTCAAGTGCTAGATGAAGCTTATCAATTTCTAAAGCTCCCTCCACTTCAAAGAAAAGCGGCATATTGTAGCTTGTTGTTTGGACATTTCCTAAATGCTGTACCACGTACATCCGTCTCTGCGCGGAGGATACAGGATAGAACTCCTGCTTTGGAGCAGGCTCAATCTCTGAGTGGTCTGATCGATCAAGTAGGTCGATCGTTGCTGCCAATTCCTTGACAGTAGGATGTGCGAATACCTCTTTCAAAGGCACCTCGATGCCCAGTTCTTTATTCATTCGTAAAACTAGCATCATCGCTTTTAGCGAATGACCACCCAGCTCAAAGAACATGTCCTGTGTACCAACTCTCTCGACACCCAAAATCTCTTGGAATAACGCTACTACTTTTGCTTCTGTCTCCGTTTCTGGGGCCACATATACACTAGTAATTTGTCCTTCCGGCTCTGGTAAAGCGCGTTTGTTCACCTTTCCATTAGAAGTGAACGGTATCTGCTCTAGTTCTACAAAATAAGTAGGCACCATGTATTCTGGCAAAGCCTCACTTAGATGCTTACGTAGTTCCGCAACCGTCCATACCCCATTTGCAACGATGTAAGCACATAGGTACGAATGCCCTTGCTCATCTTGCTTTGCTAGTAAAACCGCTGCGCTTATAGCAGGATGCTCCAATAATCTTGTCTCTATTTCACCCAGCTCAATTCGGTAGCCGCGTACCTTAACCTGCTCATCCATCCGTCCTAAATACTCAATGCTTCCATCCGGCAACCAACGTGCTAAATCACCGGTACGATACATTCTATCTCCTGACACGAAAGGATTTTCCACAAAGCGCTCTGCTGTCAGCTCTGGTCGGTTTAAATATCCACGTGCAATTGCTGCTCCGCCAACGCACAATTCCCCTGGTACTCCAACCGGCTGAAGCTGATTATTCTCATTTAAGACATAGACACTCGTATTGTTTAACGGACGTCCAATCGGTACGATTCCCGTTTCCTTGATGCTAGAATCCACGGTGTATGTGGTAGCAAAAACGGTTGTTTCTGTAGGGCCGTATCCATTTACTAAACGGCCTTCTCCGAGATAATCCAGAGCCTTTTCTACATGCTTGTATGAAGCCTTTTCCCCGCCAAATACAACCTTGCGCATGGATTTCATACTAGTCACGTCAAGCTCCACTAGCGTATGGAATAGAGACGTGGTCATAAACGAAACCGTAATATCCTGCTCGCGGACGATCTTCGCCAGCTCCATTGGATTTAGCATGACCTCTTTTGGCACCAGTACAAGAGTGGCTCCATTTAATAGCGCACTGTAGATATCGAAGGTAGAGCCATCAAAAGCATAGTTAGATAGCTGTAATAGACGGTCTGTTGGCGCGATCTCGATATAGCCATTGTTGATGATGGTGGTCAAAATGTTTTGGTGAGTCGTCAGGTTGCCCTTTGGTTTACCGGTAGAACCTGAGGTATACATGACATATGCCAAATCCTGTGTTTTATTGATCAGCTCCAAATTCGATGAATCTTCATGCATCCAGCACTCTTCCGCTAGGAGTAATACCTCCCCCTGATAGCTAGCAGGGATCATTTCTGTTTTTTGCACTAATAACAACTTAGTTCGGCTGTCCTCTAGCATGTGCTCGATCCGATCGATTGGATAGGAAGGATCAATTGGCATATAAGCTCCGCCTGCTTTTAGGATGGCGAAAATCCCTATCATCATCTCAATGGAACGATCAGTGATTAATCCAACCGCTTGATCCGGCTGCACACCTTTCTTTCTGAGTACCCGGGCTAATTGATTTACTTTTGCATGGAACTCACTGTATGTGAGCTGCTTTTCTTTAAACACAAGTGCCGGTCGATCTGAAAAACGCTGTACTTGTTGTTCGAATAGATGGCAAATGGATAAATCCTGTAAATCATCAGTAGCAGTATCGTTAAATACCGTCAGTATGTGCTGTTTTTCTTCGTCCGTTGTGAGTTCTAAATCGCTGAGTAAGCAATCCGGATGCTTAGCCACTTGTTCTACTAAATAAGTGAAATGCTTTTCTAGCCTTTGAATGGTTTCATGTTTAAACAGGCTGGTGCTGTACTCAACCGAAATCAATAGATTATTTTGTTCGGCAATCATCCAGGTCATATCAAATTTTGCATTTTTCCAGTTTAAATCACGCGAATGAAGCTTTAGACCAGAAATATTTATCTCGGACATATCCATGTTTTGTAAAACAAACATCGTATCAAACAAGGGATGACGACTCATATCTCTTTGTAAATGTAGCTTCTCTACCAACTCTTCAAATGGATGATCAGCGTTGTCATAGGCTTGTAGTACGTTTTCTTTCACTTCTGATAAGTAGGAGATGAAAGATTGCTCTTCTTTTGGTTGACCACGTAAAGCTAGTGTATTAACAAACATCCCCACAATACTCTCTGTGTCTGCATGCGGTCTTCCTGCAATCGGAGTTCCGACAATGATATCGTTTTGACGGGTATACTTAGCCAACAGGATTTGATAAATCGCCAACAGAGTCATATACAACGTAGTTCCTTGCTTAGCTGACAATTGCTTTATGCTGTCCAATATTTTGGCATCAATTTCAAATGACCAGGAATCTCCGTCAAACTGCTGTATGGCTGGTCGTGGATAATCAGTTACCATTTCCAAAATTGGTAGGTCACCAGAGAATTGGTTTAACCAATACCTTTCCTGCTCCTGAAAACGGACAACCTGAGCCATGCCTTGTTGCCACACCGCAAAATCCTTGTATTGAATCTTGAGAGGACTCAGCTCTATACCTTGATACAACTGCGTTATATCCTGAAACAATACATTCATCGATACCCCATCTGAGATGATATGATGCATATCCAGCATCAATAAATGTCGCTTAGGATTGATTTGAATGAGTCCCGCTCGGAATAATGGCGCCTTAGCAAGATCGAAAGGACGCATAAAGGAATCGGTAAGTTGTTGAACTTCTTCCTCTACGGCATGAATCATTTCCATCTCCCATGCAACTTCTGCATGTACCTTTTGCATCAGTTCATCCTCAACCATATGGAAGGAGGTTCGTAATGACTCATGACGCTCAATTAGTTGTTTCAAAGCTAGAGATAGCTTTTCTACCTCAAGAGCACCCTCCATTTCTAAATAGAACGGCATATTGTAGCCTGTTGTTTCTACATCTCTCATTTGTTGAACCACATACATCCGTCGCTGTGCATTAGATACCGGGTAGTATTCTTGCTCCATGGCCGGTTGGATTTCGCTGTAATCCGAATGTTCAGCCTGTCTGATATAGGATGCTAATTCTTTAACGGTTTGTCTGGCGAATACTTCTTTTAACGGAACTTCTATTTCTAATTCCTTGTGTATTCTTGAAACCAGCATCATTGCTTTTAGGGAATGACCACCCAATTCAAAAAATGTATCCTGCGTTCCCACTCGTTCTACAGCTAAGATTTCTTGGAAAAACTGAACTAGCTTCTCCTCTGTCTCATTCACTGCCGCAACATATTCATTGGTAATCACTCGGTCTGGTTCAGGCAATGCACGCTTGTCTACCTTGCCATTTGAAGTTAGCGGCATTTTTTCTATCTCGATAAAATAAGATGGCACCATAGAATCCGGCAATGTTTCCTTGATATGCTTGCGAAGCTCTGCGACTGACCAGGCACCATTTGTCACCAGATAGGCACATAAGAAGGAATGCCCCTGCTCATCCTGCTTCGCCAGCAAAACGGTCTCGCTAATAGCAGGATGCTCTAGTAATCTAGCTTCAATTTCACCTAATTCGATCCGATGTCCCCGAATCTTAACTTGTTCATCTATTCTACCTACGTACTCAATGCTTCCATCCGGTAACCAACGCGCTAAATCCCCTGTGCGATACATTCTCTCTCCCTGCACAAAAGGATTTTCAACGAAACGATCAGCAGTCAGCTCTGGAAGATTGAGATACCCGCGGGCAATCCCTTCCCCGCTCACACATAGCTCGCCTAATGCACCTATCGGCTGTAATTGATTGTCTGCTCCTAAAATAAACACCTTCGTATTGTTCAACGGGCGACCTATCGGCATAATCCCCGTCTCCTTGATCGTATGGTCCACCGTATAGGTAGTGGCAAAAACAGTAGTTTCTGTTGGTCCATACCCGTTGACCAAACGCCCATCTCCCAAGTAATCCAGCGCTTTTTCTACGTGCTTGATCGAAGCTTTTTCTCCTCCAAACACCACCTTGCGCATGTGTTTGAGACTTGTCACATCCAGCTCAACCAGAGTGTTAAACAGAGATGTTGTCATAAAGGACACGGTAATATGCTGGTCTTGAATGACCGATGCCAAATCAGTCGGATTCATCAGTACATGCGTTGGTACTAAAACAAGGGAAGCTCCGTTTAACAGTGCGCTGTATATATCAAAGGTAGAGCCATCAAAAGCGTAGTTGGACAACTGGAGAAGACGATCATTGGGCGTAATCTCTATGTAGCCATTGTTAATGATGGTCTTGACGATATTTTGATGTGTTGTCAGATTCCCCTTTGGTTTACCTGTTGAACCTGAGGTGTACATGACATAGGCCAGGTCTTGTGCTTGGTTGACCAAATCTAAATTGTCTGTATTCTCATCCATCCAGCTATCTTCTGTTAACAGCAGTACTTCACCCTGATAATTGGCTGGGATCATTTCAGCTTTTTGCACCAATAACAAATGGGTGCGACTATCTGCTAGCATGTATTGAATGCGTTCACTCGGATAAGATGGATCGATAGGCATATAAGCGCCACCAGCTTTAAAGATGGCTAGAATGGCTATGATCATTTCTAAGGAACGATCCGTAAGTAACCCTATCACCTGATCAGGTAAAATCCCTTGTTTGCGTAAACCACGGGCCATTTGATTCGCCTTTTCGTTCAGCTCGCCGTATGTTAGTTGAGCCTCGCCAAATACGAGTGCCACTTGATCAGGGTTCTTGTCAACCTGCTCTTGAAACAGCTCATGAATCGTTTTCTCTCTTGGATACTTTGCATCAGTACAATTAAAAATGGTTAAAAGCTTATCCTTTTCCAGATCGGATACAAACTCGGTAGCTGGGTCAAAGATATCTTGCTGCGCAATAACCAAAGAAACCAGCTTTTTCATATTCAGCTCTAAAAGATTGAGATACTCTTTTGAATAAACACTTTCGTTATACATAAACTTAAAGATTAATTCCTTGCCAGGAATGACTAGTACGGTCAGATCATAGTGCGTCTGCTCAAAAGTGTGGGCATCCTTCACGGCAAACCCGAGTACGTTTTCTTGATTAAATGTTTCTTGATCCATCGGGAAATTTTCAAACGCTAAAATATGATCAAGCAATTGATGCGTATAAGCTGCGTTCGCCTGAATATCGGCTAAAGAAAGATATCCGTATTTTTCTGCCTCCAGCGCTGTTTGCTGTACGTTTTTCAGCACTTCCCCAAACGTTTTTCCCGCTTCCTTTTTAATACGGATTGGAATCGTATTACTGAATAACCCCACCATTTGTTCAACATGGGGCACCTCGGCGGGTCGTCCGGAGACAACCACACCGTAAGTCGCGTCATTCGTATTATTGTATTTTTGCAATAACGCTCCCCAAATTGTTTGCACAACTGTATTTAAGGTTACCTGATACTTTTGAGCCGTTTGCGTTAGTTTTTGTGTAGCTTCCTCTCCCAAGGAGAAAATGAATTCCTCTTGCTTGAAGGGATGATTGCCAGACCTTAGACGCGGGATACCCGTAAGGTTTTCAAATCCCTGTAGATACTCTTTCCAAAATGCCAATGCTTGATGGTCATCTTGTTTCTTTAACCAACGTATATATTCGCTATATTGAGGGGCCACCTCTGGAAGCAAGGCCTGTCCTGACAAGCGACGTTGGTACATTTGAAATAAATCCTGAAAAACGATACCCGTGCACCAGCCATCCATCAGGATATGATGATGACTCCACAGTAATTCATACCGATTGGCGGCTGTTTGAAACAATGTAAAACGTAGCAGGATATCCCGGGAAAGATCAAAGCCTCTTTCCCGGTCTTTTTTTCTATATTCCTCGATGAATTTCCGTTGCTCTTCTTCATTGATTTGAGTAAGGTCCTCAATCTGTAAATCTATTTTGCGTTCACTAAGCACAACCTGAACAGGGTCTACTTTTTTATAGCGGAACACACTTCGGAACATGTCGTATTTTTGTACGAGTCCCTGAATACTTTCAGCCAAATAGGTTGGGTTTACACCCCCCTCCAGCAAAAGGGTAACCTGCTCGAAATAGGCATCGCTTTGCGGGTCTTTAATAGAATGAAATAGCATACCCTTTTGTAACGGAGAAAGTGAATAGATATCTTTGATCTTGTCTTTTTTTTGCACGATATATGGCACCACCTATCTCATTGTGATTACAGATCATCTATGTCTTCAAATAAATCATCTAATAGATCGTCTAGCTGTTCTTGGCTTAATTCCTTTTCTGTAAAATCAGTAGGTGTAAATTCTACAGTATCCTTTTCCAAGCAATGCTTACTAATTAGAAGTAAATTGTGCTTGAAGCGCTCCATCAAAATTTCAACAATCGCCCGATCAACGGCTACAGGAGCAAATCGGCAATTTACATGTAGCTGGTTATTCGAGACCGCTCCATTAAACTCCAGCAGATGCGTGTCATAATATTGCGGGCTAATCGGCTGACCAGTAGGAATCCCAGCAGATTCGCTCTCCTCCTCTTGTTGATCAAATACCCCCAGATAGTTAAAGCTGATCTCTGGGCGAATCGAGAAGGTAATATCCTGTTTGTTCGCATCGCTTGTCAGATGCTTGAGTATGCCGTAGCCCATGCCTTTATTAGGAACTCGGCGCAGGGTTTCTTTTACCGATTTAATGATGAGAGGCAATTCGTCATTTTCTAAATCAATAACGACTGGGAACAGTGAGGTAAACCATCCAACAGTGCGGTTGACATCTACCCCTTCACCTATTTCCTCACGACCATGACCTTCTAAGTGGATAGCCACTCGATTCTCTTTTGTCCATTCCTTACTGGCTAATCCTAATGCAGCAAGCAACAGATCATTAATCTCCGTTCGATAAGCTCGATGTACACGAGTAAGAAGATTCTGGGTTTCCTCTTCTGTTAGACTCATCGTGGCATATTCGCTGTCCTTCACATAGTATCTACCGTCATTGTTTCCTTTTTTAGGAAGAGAGGCGATCGATATTTCTTCCATCTGCTTCCAATATGGAATCTCGTGTAAAAGAACATGACTATTTGCATATTCATTCAAGCGCTCACTCCATGTTTTAAAGGAGGTCGTTTTTTCAGGAAGTGCAATTGCTTGACCTTGAATAACTTGCTGATAAGCAGTATGAAAATCCTCAAGCAAAATACGCCAAGAGACGCCGTCAATCACCAGGTGATGGATCACGATCAGTAAATAATCCCCAGCCTTGGTGGTAAATAAGCCAAGTCGTACCAGAGGTCCCTTTTCTAAATCAAAGCCTGCTTGCAATTGAGTAGCGATTTGCTCGATTTTCGTTGTCTGCGTATCAGTTGGTTCTTGGGTAAAATCGAACACCTGCAATGTGAACGCCTTCTCCTCAAGTCCCCTGTTGATCTGAGTCACCTTGTCCTCGGTATGCGGATACACCATTCGCAGGGCATCGTGATGCTCCGTTATTTTTTCAAATACCTTCTCGATCGCATCTTGGTTCCAGCCATTCGAGCTGTACAGTAACGAATCCTGATTAAAATGATGCGGCTGTTCCTGATTTTCTTCAAAGAATGCTTTTTGAATTGGCGTGAGCATAACTTCGCCTTCGACAGTTCCTTGTTCAATCAGTGCCTGACTGGTTTGAATCCATGGTGCAAGCTCTGCAATCGTTGGATGCTTAAACAAATGACTGATCTCCAGTTTACGGTGGTAGCGACGCAGTCTTGCTGTAATTTGAATAGCCTTGATCGAGTCTCCACCCAGTTCAAAGAAGTTGTCATAGATACCAATCCGTTCTACACGTAAAACTTCTTGCCAAACCTCAACAAGGATTTTTTGGACCTCGGTAGTAGCCTCTACATACTCCACTCCCGTTTGTATCTGTCCGTCTGGCTCTGGCAAAGCCTTTTTATTCACCTTACCGCTTGGTGTCAAAGGAAATTCCTCAAGCTCAATAAAATAAGCAGGAATCATATAGTCAGGTAATGCTTTTCCTATATGTTTGCGCAGTTCTGCTACCGTCCAGTCATCTGTTACTACTAGATAAGCACACAGATAAGATTGACCTTGCTCATCTTGACGAGCCAGCACAACTGCCTCTGTTACCTGCTCATGTTCAAGAAGACGAGCTTCAATTTCACCTAATTCAATTCGATGTCCACGGACTTTCACCTGATCGTCAATTCGTCCTAAAAACTCAATGTTTCCATCAGGAAGCCAACGTACTAAATCCCCTGTCTTGTACATTCTTTCGCCTTGGGCAAATGGATTATTCACGAATTTCTCAGCTGTTAATTCAGGCCGGTTCCAATATCCAGGAGCAATCCCTACTCCACCGATGCATAGCTCGCCCGGTACCCCTATCGGCTGTAACTGATAATCCTGATTAATAATGTAGGCTTTTTTATTTAACACTGGCTTTCCGATATGCGGCTTATCTTCAGGGGTGCATAAGCCAATCGTAGCATCTACCGTTGTTTCTGTCGGACCATATGCATTTAAGAAAATTCGATTGGCTCCCCATAGTTTGACTAAATCAACAGGTAATGCTTCTCCACCTGTACTGATATATTTCAATGCAGGTAGCTCCTCATACGGCAATGCCCGTAATGCAGAAGGCGAGATAAACGGAATGGAAGTTATTTCGTTTTCTCTTAACCATTCAACAAATTCAATCCCTGCCATGAGAAGATTGCGATCTACAAGGTAGAGAGTAGCTCCATTTGTAAGAGTATGGAAAACCTCCCCTACGGAAGCATCAAAGCTATAGGAAGCAAACTGTAGAACGCGACTATTAGCAAAGATTCCATAGGTTTGGGCCATTAAACATAAATTACATACTGCTTGATGATCAATCATTACCCCTTTTGGTTGACCTGTCGAACCTGAGGTATAAATCATATAAGCCAAATCATCAGCTGTATTGACTATCCCTACATTCGTATCAGCCGCTTGATACCATTGCATCTGTTCAATCAATATGCGATCACCTGTGAATTCTGATGGTACCTCATGCTTGTGCTGGAGCAATAATAGCGATGCATGACTGTCTTCCAGAATATATAGCTTTCGATCTAGAGGATAATCAGGATCAATCGGAACATAAGCCCCTCCTGCTTTGAGAATTCCCATCATTCCAATGACTGTTTCTATAGAACGATCCGCCATGATTGCAACAAATTGATTTCTCTCTATGCCTTTGTCGATCAAGCAACGTGCCAATCTATTTGCACGTTCATTAAGCTCACGATACGTAATAGATTGATTTTGATATACAACCGCGATCTGTTCTGGTGAGCGTTCGACTTGTTGCTCGAATAGGCTATGAATGGTTTGGTTATCAGGGTAATTGGACCTAGTATCATTAAATTGCGTCAAGATCTGTTCGATTTCCGGCAAGGTAGCAATTTTGATTTCTGCCAACTGTATTGCTGGATGCTCAATGATTTGTTGTAAAACATAGGTGAAATGCTGAGCCATCCGGCTAATTGTTTCTTCCGCATATAAGCTAGTGCTATATTCAATAGCAACCTTGAGTGTTTCTTCCTCAAGCATCGTCCAATCCATGTCAAACTTAGCATTTTTCCATTCAAAATCAAATGGTTTGAAGGTCAAGCCAGCCAAATCAATATCAGATATCTCCATGTTTTGCAAAGTAAACATCGTATCGAAGAGAGGATGGCGACTCATGTCTCTCTGTAAATCAAGCTTCTCAACTAATTTCTCAAATGGATATTCTGCATTAGCATAAGCTTGTAAAACCTGTTCCTTAACTTGTGCAAGATAGGAAATAAAAGTCTGCTCTCCTGTAGGCTGTCCACGTAAAGCTAACGTGTTGACGAACATACCAACAATACTTTCTACATCCGAATGAGCTCGTCCAGCAATTGGTGAACCGACGATAATATCATCTTGACCGGTATACTTGGCTAACAAGACCTGATACGCTGCTAGCAATGTCATATATAGAGTAGAACTCTGACTTGCCGATAATTTTTTCAGTTGTCTGAGAATGTCAGCATCAATCTCGAAAGTCCATAAATCTCCTTCAAACTGTTGGACTGCTGGACGTGGAAAATCTGTCGGCATCTCTAGTACAGGAGCTTCTCCAGCAAATTGGCTTAACCAATATCCTTCCTGATCTTGCAGGCGAGCCACTTGAGCATCGGTTTGTTGCCACACAGCGTAGTCTTTGTACTGTACCTTGAGAGGAGACAGCTCTTTTCCTTGATAGAGCTGGGTTATATCTTGGAACAATACATTGGTAGAAACTCCGTCTGAGATGATATGGTGCATATCCAGCATGAATAGGAATTTCTCTTGGCTAACACGCACTACGCCTGCACGGAACAATGGAGCCTGGCTGAGATCAAACGGACGAATGAAACCTGCTGTGATGCTTGCAAGGTCTTCTTCCTCTCCATCCATTATCTCTAAATCCCATACCACATCCTCATGTACCTGCTGCATCAGTTCTTCGTCAATCATATGAAATGATGTTCGCAGAGATTCGTGCCTTTTAACCAATTGTTCAAGAGCCTGATGAAGCTTTTCAATTTCTAAAGCTCCTTCCACTTCAAGAAAAAGTGGCATATTGTAGCTTGTTGTTTGGATATTTCCTAAATGCTGGACCACGTACATCCGTCTTTGTGCAGAGGATACAGGATAGAAATCTTGCTTTGGAGCTGGTTCAATCTCCATGTGGCCTGATCGATCAAGAAGGTCGATCGTTGCTGCCAATTCTTTGACAGTAGGATGTGTGAATACCTCTTTTAAAGGCACTTCCATTCCTAGTTCTTTATTCATTCGTAAAACTAGCATCATCGCTTTTAGCGAATGACCTCCTAGTTCAAAGAACATATCTTGTGTACCGACTTTCTCTACACCCAAAATCTCTTGGAATAACTCTACTAATTTTGCTTCTGTCTCCGTTTCTGGTGCCACATAAACGCTGGTAATTTGTCCTTCCGGCTCTGGTAAAGCACGTTTGTTCACCTTACCATTGGAAGTGAACGGTAACTGCTCCAGTTCCACGAAATAAGTAGGGACCATATATTCTGGTAAAGCTTCACTGACATGCTTACGTAATTCCGCAGCTGTCCATACCCCGTTTGTAACCACATACGCACATAGGTACGAATGACCTTGCTCATCTTGTTTTGCCAGTAAAACCGCTGCACTTATCGAGGCATGCTCCAGTAATCTTGTCTCTATTTCACCCAGCTCAATTCGGTAACCGCGTACCTTCACCTGCTCATCCATCCGACCTAAATACTCAATGTTTCCATTCGGCAACCAGCGAACTAGGTCACCGGTGCGATACATTCTATCTCCTGAAACGAAAGGATTATCCACAAAGCGTTCTTCTGTCAGCTCTGGACGGTTTAAATATCCACGAGCAATTCCTGTTCCACCCACGCAAAGTTCCCCTGGTACTCCAATCGGCTGTAGCTGATTATTCTCATTTAAGACATAGACACTCGTATTGTTTAGAGGACGCCCAATCGGTACAATTCCTGTATCTTTAATGCTAGAATCCACCGTATAGGTGGTAGCAAATACCGTTGTTTCTGTAGGACCATACCCATTTACCAAGCGACCTTCACCTAGATAATCCAGAGCTTTTTCTATATGCTTGAATGAAGCCTTCTCCCCACCAAATACAACCTTGCGCATGGATTTCATACTGGTCACGTCTAACTCCACCAAAGTATGGAACAGAGAAGTAGTCATAAACGAAACTGTAATATCCTGTTCTCGTATAATCTTCGCCAGCTCCATTGGATTGAGCATGACCTCTTTTGGCACCAGCACAAGAGTTGCCCCATTTAATAGAGCGCTATAGATATCAAAGGTAGAACCATCAAAAGCGTAGTTAGATAACTGTAATAGTCGATCTGTTGGTGCAATCTCGATATAGCCATTGTTGATGATGGTTTGCATAATGTTCTGATGAGTCGTCAGGTTGCCCTTCGGCTTACCGGTTGAACCAGAGGTATACATCACATACGCCAAATCTTGTGCTTGATTGATTACCTCCAAATTAGACGCTTCTTCATGCATCCAGCTTTCTTCGGCTAAGAGTAGTACTTCGCCCTGATAGCTAGTAGAGACCATTTCCGTTTTTTGCACCAATAACAACTTAGTCCGGCTGTCCTCTAGCATGTGTTCAATCCGTTCTAGTGGATAAGAAGGATCAATTGGCATATAGGCTCCGCCTGCTTTTAAAATAGCAAGAATTCCTATCATCATCTCAATAGAACGATCAGTGATTAATCCAATGGCTTGATCAGGCTGTACACCATGCTTTCTTAGTACCCGAGCTAATTGGTTCACTTTTGCATGTAACTCACTGTATGTGAGGTGCTCTTCGCCAAACACAAGAGCCAGATTATCTGGAAACTGCTGTACTTGTTGTTCGAATAAATGGCAAATGGATGAATCCTGTAAATCATCAGTAGCAGTATCGTTAAATACCGTCAGTATTTGCTGTTTTTCTTCGTCTGTTGTGAGTTCAAAATCCTTTAGTAAAAAATCCGGATGTTTAGCCACTTGTTCCACTAAATAAGTGAAATGCTTTTCTAATCTTTGAATGGTTTCTCGTTTAAACAGGTTCGTACTATACTCTACCGAAATATACAGATTAGTCTGTTCGGCTATCATCCAGGTCATATCGAATTTTGCATTTTTCCAGTTCAAATCACGCGAATGAAGCTTTAGACCAGAAATATTTATGTCAGACATATCCATATTTTGCAAAACAAACATCGTATCAAATAATGGATGACGACTCATATCTCTTTGTAAATGTAGCTTCTCCACCAACTCTTCAAATGGATAATCAGCGTTGGCATATGCTTGTAGTACGTTTTCTTTTACCTCTGATAAATAAGAGAGGAAGGATTGCTCTTCTTTTGGTTGACTACGTAAAGCTAGCGTGTTAACAAACATCCCAACAATACTCTCTGTATCTGCATGAGGTCTTCCTGCAATCGGAGTTCCGACAATGATGTCGTCTTGGCGGGTATACTTAGATAACAGGATTTGATAAATCGCCAACAGAGTCATATACAAAGTAGTTCCTTGCTCGGCTGACAATTGCTTTATGCTTTCTAATACTTTGGCGTCAATTTCAAACGACCAGGAATCTCCGTCAAACTGCTGTATGGCTGGTCGTGGATAATCAGTTACCATTTCCAAAATTGGTAGGTCACCAGAGAATTGATTTAACCAATACCTTTCCTGCTCCTGAAAACGGACAACCTGAGCCATGCCTTGTTGCCACACCGCAAAATCCTTGTATTGTATCTTGAGAGGACTCAGCTCTATACCTTGATACAACTGCGTTATATCCTGAAACAATACATTCATCGATACCCCATCTGAGATGATATGATGCATATCCAGCATCAATAAATGTCGCTTCGGATTGATTTGAATGAGTCCCGCACGGAATAATGGCGCCTTAGCAAGATCGAAAGGACGCATAAAGGAATCGGTAAGTTGTTGAACTTCTTCCTCTACGGCATGAATCATTTCCATTTCCCATGCAACTTCTGCATGTACCTTTTGCATCAGTTCATCATCAACCATATGAAAGGAGGTTCGTAATGATTCATGACGCTCAATTAGTTGTTTTAAAGCTAGAGATAGCTTTTCTACCTCTAGAGCACCCTCCATATCTAAATAGAACGGCATATTGTAGCCTGTTGTTTCCACATCTCTCATTTGTTGAACAACATACATCCGTCGCTGTGCATTAGATACTGGGTAGTATTCTTGCTCCATGGCCGGTTGGATTTCGCTGTAATCCGACTGTTCAGCCTGTCTGATATAGGCTGCTAATTCTTTAACGGTTTGTCTGGCGAATACTTCTTTTAACGGAACCTCTATTTTTAATTCCTTGTGTATTCTTGAAACAAGCATCATTGCTTTTAGGGAATGACCACCCAATTCAAAAAATGTATCCTGCGTTCCCACTCGTTCTACAGCTAAGATCTCTTGGAAAAACTGAACTAGCTTCTCCTCTGTCTCATTGACTGCCGCAACATATTCATTGGTAATCACTCGGTCTGGTTCAGGCAATGCACGCTTGTCTACCTTGCCATTGGAAGTAAGAGGTAGCTTTTCAAGCTCAACGAAATAGGATGGTACCATGTACTCCGGCAGAGCTTCCAGTAGGTGTTGACGTACCTGACCCACCGTCCATTGATCCTTACTTACGACATAAGCGCACAGATAGGAATGACCTTGTTCATCACGTTTTGCGACAAGTACCGCTTCACTGATAGGAGGATACTCCAGGAGACTTTTTTCAATTTCGCCCAGTTCAATTCGATGGCCGCGAATCTTCACCTGTTCATCCATTCGTCCGATGTACTCAATGTTGCCATCTGGTAAGAATCTAGCCATGTCTCCCGTACGATACATTCTTTCTCCGACAAGAAACGGGTTATCCACAAAGCGCTCTGCTGTCAGCTCTGGACGGTTTAGATAACCACGAGCTAATCCCTCCCCACCAATGCATAGCTCACCTACTACTCCAATTGGCTGAGGCTGTCCATCTTTATTTAAGATGTACGCCTTCGTGTTATTAATCGGTCTACCAATGGGAACAGCTGCTTTCGTCAACATGGAGTGATCTACAGAGTAATACGTAGCATACACTGTAGATTCCGTTGGTCCATATACATTGATAATCCGGTGCTCGCCCAAATAATCAAGGGCTTTTAGGACGTGCTTGACCGAAGCAAGCTCTCCACCGAATAATACCTTTCGTACCGATTGAAAGCATGTGATGTCCAAATCAACCAGTGTATTAAAGAGAGCGGTCGTCATAAAGGAAACCGTCACTTGTTCCTTCTTGATAAGACGTGCTAGCTCATTCATATTTAGAACTGTCTCTTTTGGTGCCAAAACTAATGTAGTTCCATGTAATAACGCCCCATAGATTTCAAAGGTAGAGCCGTCAAAGGCATAATTAGAGAGCTGTAGCAAACAATCTCCTGGCGTAATCTCAATATATCCATTATTAATGACTGTCTTAATAATGTTTTGATGTGTTGTCAAAATTCCCTTAGGCTCTCCTGTAGAACCAGAGGTATACATCACATACGCCAAATCCTGAGCATCATTAATCAACTCTAAGTTGGACGCTTCCTCCTGCATCCAGCACTCTTCTGCTAGAAGCAATACTTCGCCCTGATACCCCTCTGGAATCATAGCGGCTTCCTGCACAATCAAAAGCTGTGCCTGACTATCCTCTAGCATGTAGGTAATCCGTTCTAATGGATAAGAAGGATCAATTGGCAAATAGGCTCCGCCAGCTTTTAAGATTGCCAAAATTCCTATCATCATTTCAATGGAACGATCAGTGATTAGTCCAACCGCTTGATCCGGCTGCACCCCATGCTTTCTTAATACGCGAGCAAATTGATTTGCTTTTGCATTCAACTGTCCGTAAGTAATTTCCTTATCTTTAAATAACAACGCTATCTGATCAGGGTTTTCCTCTACCTTCTGCTCAAACTGCTGGTGGATCGTTTTATCACTCGGATAATCAGCTTCTGTATTATTAAACTCCTCCAAAAGCTGGTACACTTCTTCATCCGTTGCCAATTCCATATCTGTAAGGCTCAAGTCAGGATTTTTTGCCACTTGATTTAGCAGATGGGCAAAATGCTTCGCCATCCGCTCGATTGTTTCTTTCTTAAATAAGCGGGTACTATATTCAACTGAAAAATGTAAGGATTCTTTCTCTACAGCCGCCCATGTAAGATCAAATTTTGAATGCTTCCATTCCATGTCTTTCGTTATGATTGAAAGACCTTGTATCGCAACCTCGGTAATATCCATGTTTTGCATGACAAAGATTGTGTCAAATAAAGGCTGGCGACTTAGATCGCGACTTGGATTTACCTTATCAACCAGCTCTTCAAATGGATAATCTGCATTGGATTGAGCTTGAAGAACCAGTTGTTTGATCGTAGAGAGAAACTCGCGGAATGTCTGAGTTCCCTCTGATTTAGTGCGGATAGCCAGCGTGTTAACAAACATCCCAATAATCGATTGCAAATCAGCATTTGTGCGCCCTGCTATTGGAGAACCTATCACAATATCGTTTTGCGACGAATACTTGGAAAGCAAGACATGATAAGCCGCCAGCAATATCATGTAAGCCGTGCAGCCCTCTTTAACAATGAGCTGTTGTAATTCCTTCCATACTTGCTGATTTAATGCAAAGTCCAATACGTCACCATCAAACTGCTGTATCGCTGGACGTGGAAAATCAGTAGGAAGCTCTAGTACAGGCACACTCTCTGAAAATTGTTTCAGCCAGTATTCCTCTTGTTCGTGCAGACGAGCAAGCTGAGCCTCTCCTTGTTGCCAGATGGCGAAATCCTTGTATTGAATTCGCAGGGCAGGCAGCTCTCGTCCACGATATAATTGCGTAAAATCTTGAAAGAGTATGTTAGTAGATACGCCATCTGAGATAATGTGATGCGTATCTAGTAGCAGCAAATGACGCTCAGAATTAACACGAATTAATCCTGCTCTAAACAATGGAGCTTGACCGAGATCAAAAGGACGAATGAAAGATTTTGTCAAAGCATAAACCTCTTCCTCGGACGCTTCCATCTCCTCCATTTCCCATGCCACATCATCATGCACCTTTTGCAGCAAGGTCTCGTCAATCATGTGGAATGACGTTCTCATTGATTCATGACGCTCTATCAATTTCTTCAGAGTTTGTCTTACATTTTCCCTATCAAGAGCCCCTTCTATTTCTAGCAAAAACGGCATATTATAGCTGGTTGTATTCGTATCTCTGATCTGTTGCACAACAAACATTCGTCTTTGAGCAAAGGAGACTGGATAATACTCTTGTTTGGCGGTTGGTTCAATCATGCTATATGTAGAGCGATCTGTCTTATGAATATACGCTGCTAATTCTTTGATGGTAGGACGTGTAAATATCTCTTTTAACGGGACTTCGATTCCCATCTCTTTATGAATCTGTAAGACCAGCATCATTGCCTTAAGTGAGTGACCACCAAGCTCAAAAAATGTATCCTGCGTGCCAACCCGCTCGACACCCAAAATTTCTTGGAAAAATTGAACCAGCTTCTCTTCTGTTTCGTTCTCTGGAGCAACGTAAGCACTCCCCATTTTTCTGTCTGGTGCAGGCAACGCTCGCTTATCTACCTTACCGTTTGCAGTAAGCGGTAGTTTTTCAATCTCGATGAAGTAGGAGGGTACCATGTATTCAGGCAGTGATTCCATTACGTGTTGACGTAGCTCTGTAACGGTCCAAAATGCCTGACCTACTACATAAGCGCACAGATAGGAATGACCTTGCTCGTCTCGTTTTGCTAGAAGGACTGTTTCACTGATAGCAGGGTGCTGTAAGAGAACTTTTTCAATCTCGCCCAGTTCAATCCGATGACCACGAATCTTTACCTGTTCATCCACCCGTCCGATGTATTCAATGTTGCCATCTGGTAAAAAGCGGGCTAAATCTCCAGTACGGTACATTCGCTCACCTGAGACGAATGCATTATCCACGAAATGTTTCTGTGTTAGCTCTGGACGGTTTAGATAACCACGAGCTAATCCCTCCCCACCAATGCATAGCTCACCTACTACTCCAATAGGCTGAGGCTGTCCATCTTTATTTAAGATGTACGCCTTCGTGTTATTAATCGGTCTACCAATGGGAACAGCTGCTTTCGTCAACATGGAGTGATCTACAGAGTAATACGTAGCATACACTGTAGATTCCGTTGGTCCATATACATTGATAATCCGGTGCTCGCCCAAATAATCAAGGGCTTTTAGGACGTGCTTGACCGAAGCAAGCTCTCCACCGAATAATACCTTTCGTACCGATTGAAAGCATGTGATGTCCAAATCAACCAGTGTATTAAAGAGAGCGGTCGTCATAAAGGAAACTGTCACTTGTTCCTTCTTGATAAGACGTGCCAGCTCATTCATATTTAGAACTGTCTCTTTTGGTGCCAAAACTAATGTAGCTCCATGTAATAAAGCCCCATAGATTTCAAAGGTAGAGCCGTCAAAGGCATAATTAGAGAGCTGAAGCAAACAATCTGCTGGCGTAATCTCAATATATCCATTATTAATGACTGTCTTAATAATGTTTTGATGTGTTGTCAAAATGCCCTTAGGCTCTCCTGTAGAACCAGAGGTATACATCATATAAGCTAAAGCTTGCGCTTGATTAGTAGGAGGCAGGTTGGATACTTCCTCGTCCATACAGCTCTCCTGTGTTAAAAACAATACCTCTCCCTGATAACTGGCTGGTAGCATTTCCTGTTTTTGTACCAATAAAAACTGCGTTTGATTATCCTGAAGCATATATTGAACGCGTTCAGTTGGATAAGTAGGATCAATAGGCATATAAGCCCCACCTGCTTTATAAATCGCCAAAATGCCTATTATCATTTCTAAAGAGCGTTCGGTGATTAGTCCAATTACATCATCAGGTTGTACACCTTTCTTTCTTAACACATGTGCCAACTGATTTGCTTTCGCATTTACCTCACCGTAAGTAAGCTTCTCTTCTTTAAACACAAGTGCAACCTGATTAGGGTTTTTCTCAACTTGTTCCTCAAACAACTGATGTATGGTTTTCTCTCTCGGATAATCTGCATAGGTATTATTAAAACCATGAAGGATTTGATCTTTTGTATCAGTTGTTAAAATATCGATTTCTTTTACGAGTATGCTAGGATTAGCAGCAACCGTTTCAGCGACAGTGACAAAATGGTCAATCACATTTGCTATGTATTCTGATGAATAAAGCTTGGAATTATATAAAATTTTAATGGATGATTCATCACCGATCTGAGCTTGCACACTTAGATCATAATTTGTTTGTTCATGATGGTCTGTGGCGAATGCAAGCGAGAATCCCAGCTCTTTTTTATCTGCCAACTGATTAAAGCTGTCCATATCGATATAAAAATTTTCAAAAGCAATAATATGATTGATGAAATCCCCAGCTTCTGGATGAATATCTGCCAACGAAAGATAATCATATGATTCTGAAGCCAAGGCCATTTCTTGTACTTTGGTTACTAACGTCTCAAATCGTTCTTGTTGATCTGCCTTTATTCGTACTGGGATTGTATTAATAAATAAGCCAACCATTTTTTCAACATCAGGAATCTCTGCTGGTCTACCTGAAACAACTGAACCAAATACTACGTCGTCCGTATTGTTGTATTTTTGTAATAAAATTCCCCAAATCGTTTGGAAAACAGTATTAACTGTAACCTGATAGGCTTTGGCTATTGCAATCAATCGATCAGCTGTTTCCTGATGTAATTTCACAATACTTTGCCCATGAGCATATTCTTCATGGTTTGCCCGAACCAGTTGCTGTGGAACACCTGTTACTTTGTCGTATCCTTCTAATAGCTGTTGATAAAAATCCTTTGCTTCTTGATGATCCTGTTTTTCTAGCCATTGAATATGCTTGCTGTAAGGTGTCACATGCTCGAATGGAACAGGAGTATGATTCACGATCCCTTTATACATACGTAGGAAATCATTAAGTATGATTCCAAGGCACCAACCATCCATAATGATATGGTGATTACTCATAATTAACTGATATTGTTCCTTGTCGAGTTTAAACAATGACAGTCGAATGAGAAGGTCACGGGAGAGGTCAAACCCATTCTCCCGATCCCTCATTTTAAATTGATTAATGTAATTATCTTTTTCATCCGCCTCAAGATGAGAAATATCTTCAAAATAAATAGTGGATTTTCTTTCCTTTAATACCATTTGTACGGGTTCTTTTACTTTTTTGTAGCGGAAAACAGTTCGTAAAATATCATGCTTTTTGATTAATTGATTAAAAGCTTCTTCCAAATATTCAAGCTCTACCTTGCCTTCCAAAGTAAAGATCAATTGATCAAAATAGGCATGATTTTCTTTATCTTTTAAGGAATGAAATAAGATCCCTTTTTGCATAGGAGATAAGCGATACAAATTTTGCACATTACTTCTGCTAAACATATCTAAATCACTCCATATTTTTGCCTAGTTATTTGTAAACCTCTTCTTCCAGGTCATCAAAAATATCATCTAGCTCTTCCATGGTGAGATCATTGATATCAAAATCGCTTGGTGTATGCTCTACTCCATCTTTCGTCAAGCAATGACTAATAATCTCAAGCAAATAGGATTTGAAGTTTTGAACAAGGGATGCGATCGTTTCTGGATAGTAAGCGCTGGCGTTGTAACTAAAGTGCATTTGTAATCTGTCAGCCTCTATACTTCCATTGATATCTAGGGAAAGCTCACTAGTATTCTCTCGACTAATCAGATCACCCATCAAAGAAGAGTTCCCCTCTTCCTTATCTGTAAATTGACCTAAGTAGTTGAAGCTGATTTCTGGCTTAACCTCGAATGTCTCTTTTGCCAAATATTTGAGAACACCAAAGCCAAACCCTTTGTTAGGTACACGACGCAACGTTTCCTTCACCTGCTTAATTGCAAACGAAATATCTGTTTTCGTAAGGTGAATGGCAACTGGATACTCCGATGTAAACCAACCAATTGTACGGGAAATATCTACGTTTTCTAGAATCTCTTCGCGTCCATGCCCCTCCATGCTAACTAGCAGTTGTTCTTTATTCGTCCATTCTTTCAAAGCCAAAGTGAGTGCAGTGAGTAAAAGATCGTTCATTTCAGTCTGGTATGCCTTATGAGCTTCAGTTACCAGCTGTTGGGTTTCTTCTGTTGATAAAGACATCGATACAGTTAAAAATTCCTCATAGGTTGCCTTACTTGAGCTTGCTGTTTCTATATCTTTGATTAATGTATAGTCCATGATAGTCTCATCCAGATTGCGCCAATATGGAAGCTCCTTTTCTAGCTCTTTACTCTGGACATACTCTTGGAGCTTTTGAGACCATGCTTGGAACGAAGTAGTTTTTAATGGTAGAGAATCGTTTCCTCTATACAAATGATAGAAGTCTTCTAATAGGATGCGCCAGGACACTCCATCCACTACTAAATGGTGAATAGCAATTAACAAATAATCTCCTTCATTTGTACGGAACAATCCGATTTGTACCAAAGGCCCCTGAGCTATATCCATATTTGCCTGTATCCGATTGGCCTCTGTTTTCCATTTCGACTGATCGTCCCCATCTTGTCTTACATCAATAATTTCGAAGTGATAATTCGAGCCGTCCAATCCCCGGTTGCGCTGTACGACCTCTTGACCGTCTAAGCTATATACCATTCGCAGTGCATCATGATGCTGCGTTAGAATCTCAAAGGCTTTGTCTACTTTCTGATCATCCCAGCCTTCAGCATTATAGAGAAGAATCGATTGATTATAATGATTGACCTGTGGGAATGTTTGGCTAAAGAACCAATGCTGGATCGGTGTAAGCGGAATATTCCCTTCTACTACTCCTTGGTCTATCTCCTGTACAATCTCTTGTACAAGCAGGCTTAGCTCAGCAATCGTTGGGTTCTTAAACAATTCCCGCATTTTAACCTTTAGATTATGCTTATTGAGTCGAGCTGAAATTTGGATAGCTTTAATCGAATCTCCACCAAGTTCAAAGAAATTATCATGAATACCTATATTTTCATCACCAAGGACATCAGACCAAATCTGAGATAAAATGGATTGCACAAGGTTAGTAGGGGCTACATAATCCTGCCCTCTGTGCATTTGCTTTTCTGGTTTTGGTAATGCTTTTTTATCAATTTTTCCGTTAGGTGTCAGCGGTAACTCCTGCAACTCCACAAAATATGACGGTATCATGTAATCCGGCAAAGAAGCCTTCAAGTACTTACGCATATCAGCAGCATTCCATAATCCTTCTACAATCAAATAACTACATAGATATGTGGCTTCAGATTCATCAGAACGTGGAATGACAATCGCTTCTTTAATTGATGGATGCTCTAATAGCCTTGTTTCAATCTCTCCTAGCTCAATACGGTGCCCTCTAATTTTTACCTGATCATCTAATCTTCCGTAATATTCAATCGTTCCATCAGGTAGCCATCTGACTAAGTCACCAGAGCGATACATTCTTTCGCCTGGGATAAACGGATTGGAAACGAATTTTTCTTGAGTTAAATCAGGTCTGTTTAGATAGCCAAGTGCAACCCCTTCGCCGCCAATGCAAAGCTCACCAGGAACACCAATCGGTTGTAATTGATTGCTACTATTCACTACGTACACCTTTTTATTCTTAACGGGTCTTCCAATATGCGGTTTCCCCTCTGGTGTACATATTCCTACGGTGGCATCTACAGTGGTTTCCGTCGGACCATATGCATTTAAAAAGATACGATTTTCTCCCCAAGCTTTAACTAGATCGGCCGGCAATGCCTCACCACCCGTACTTATATACGCGAGATCAGGTAAATGTTCATAAGGGAGCATTCGTAGGGCAGATGGTGAAATAAAAGGAATCGAGCTAATCTTATTTTTCTTTAACCACAAAACAAACTCGTTACCTGATAAAAGCAAGTCTTTTTCTACCAAATACAAGCAGGCTCCATTTAATAATGTATAAAAAATTTCACCCACAGATGAATCAAAACTAAAAGAAGCAAACTGTAGGACACGACTCGAAGGAGATATACCAAAGGTTTCAGCAGTAAGCTGCATGTTTATGACGCATCGATGGTTAATCAATACTCCTTTTGGTTTTCCTGTTGATCCGGATGTATAAATGATATAAGCCAAGTCAGATGAGCTATTGACCCTGGATACATTTTCTACGTCCATCTCAAGCAATTCCGGAGTATCAATAGAAATTACTTTACCCTCAAAGGAAGCAGGTGCTGTTTGTTCACTTTGCTTTAAGAGAATCTTAGCTTTGCTATCAGATAACATATAATCGATTCGATCCTCGGGATAATCAGGATCAATAGGTAAGTAGGCTCCGCCCGCCTTCAAAATACCTAGCATACTAATAATCATCTCAAGCGATCGATCTACCATTAAACCAATAAAATCATTAGCTGAAATCCCGTTGGCACGTAACAAATGCGCTACTTGGTTAGCACGTTGGTTTAATTCCTGATAGGTCAATTGTTTGTCTTTAAAAACTAGAGCCATGCTATCCGGGGTTTTGTCTACCCATTCTTCAAATTGTTCCTGAATCGTTTTTTGTCGGTCAAAGTATTTATCTGATTGATTAAATTCAATCAAAATTTGTTGTTTTTCTGCTTCGGTCAGTAATTCAATATCAGAAATAGACAGTTTTGGATGCTCTATTATTTGCTCCAAAATATGCTCGAAATGTTTAGACATTCGTTCTACAGTCAATCGATCGAACAGGCTCGTGCTATACTCAACCAAAACTTGAAGTGATTCACCTTCCACCACTGTCCAATCCAAGTCAAATTTCGCTTTCTTCCAATCAAACAAACGTGGACAGAATCGTAATTCATCGAATTGTACAGCAGATGGCAATTTCTCTACGGAGAACATAACATCGAATAAAGGATTACGGCTTATGTCTCGCTGAACCAGCGTCTTTTCAACCAGTTCTTCAAATGGATAGTCTGGATTTTGATAAGCACCTAGTACCGTTTCTTTGACTTCAGAAAGATACTCTAAGAAGGAATAGTCTACTTTTGGAGTTGTTCTGATTGCTAACGTGTTTACAAACATACCAAATACCCGGTCTAAATCTGCATGTGGACGACCAGCAATCGGTGTCCCTACGATTATGTCCTCTTGACTTGTATATTTGGTCAATAGAACGTTATAGACGGTCAGCAATACTGTATATAGCGTCGTTTTTTCTCTAATCGCTAATTTTCTCAGTTTCTCCGTTATATCAACAGATAACTCGTATGTGAACAATGCTCCAGCAAACTGTTTATCAACGGGACGTTGGTAATCTGTGGGCAATTCCAGAACAGGAATTTCACTTTGGAATTGACGTAACCAGTATTCCTCTTGCTGTTGCAAACGCTTTCGTTGCTCTTCGGAATGCTGCCAAACTGCATAATCCTTATATTGTATCTTGAGAGGTGGTAATTCCTCGCCCTGATACAGCTTAGTCAGTTCCTCAAAAAAGATTTGGTATGAGAATCCATCAGAAATAATATGATGCATATCTAGTAGCAAAACATGCTGATTAGCATTGACACGAAGTAGCTTAGCTCTAAAAAGAGAAGCTTCACTCAAATCAAATTTGCGGAGGAACTGAAACATTTTATCTTCAATTTCTTGCTCCACAGCCACAACTGGCTCTACATCTATATCTAAATCCCACAATACATCTGCATGTATCTTTTGCATCAATACTTCATCGATCATATGAAATGATGTCCGTAAGGCCTCATGCCTTTCAACAAGACTCTTTAGTATCTGTTGTAGCTTGTCTACTTGAAGAGGTCCTGTAATTTCCATCATAAACGGCATGTGATAACTGCTGGTTGCTTCGTCAGCTTCCCATTGTTGCGCGATATACATCCTTTTTTGGGCAGCTGTAACTGGATAGTATGTTTTCTTTTCCGCTGCTTCAATTTCTATATAATTTGCTTCTTCTGACTGAGTCAGGTACGCAGCCAATTCCTTCACAGTCGGACGACTGAACACTTCCTTCAGTGGTACCTTTACGCCAAAATCCTTATGAATTCGAGAAACCAGCATCATTGCTTTTAAGGAATGGCCACCTAGTTCATAAAAGCTATCTTGTGTACCAACAAGTTCTACATCCATAACCTCCTGGAATAGCTGAACCAATTTTTCTTCTGTCTCATTCTCCGGCATGGCATATGCTTGTAAAGTCTGGGATTCCGGTTCAGGCAAGGCTCGCTTGTCCACTTTCCCATTAGAAGTAAGTGGTAGGCTATCTAGCTCTATGAAGTAGGAAGGAACCATATACTCTGGCAAGGTTTCCATCAGATAATTGCGTAATTCCGTTACAGGGCAGAAGTTGTCTGTAACAAGATATGCACCTAAGAAGGAATGGCCTCTTGCATCCTGTTTTGCAACTAGCACTGTTTCGCGAATAGAAGGATGTTCGAGCAGCTTTGCCTCAATCTCCCCTAACTCGATGCGATGCCCACGAATCTTGACTTGTTCATCAATCCGCCCCATGTACTCCATTACACCTTCAGGCAACCAACGTACTAGGTCACCTGTACGGTACATTCTCTCATCTGGTTTAAGTGGATTTTCAACAAATTTTTCTGCTGTTAAGTCTGGTCGATTGAGATACCCTAGTGAAATACTTTCCCCAGCTACACATAACTCACCTGGTACTCCAAGTGGTTGTAATTGGTCATCTAGTCCAAAAATATATACCGAAGTGTTGCTCAAAGGACGACCGATCGGGACACTTCTCAGCTTTTTAATCGTATGATCGACTGTATAGCTAGTGGCGCACACCGTCGTTTCTGTCGGACCATATTCATTTACCAGACGTCCCTCACCCAAATAATCTAGTGCTTTTTCTACATGGTAAAATGAGGCCTTTTCCCCACCAAATAAAACCTTACGCATGTTTTTGAAGCTGGTTATATCCAGATCAACCAACGTATTAAACAGAGAGGTTGTCAGTAAACATACCGTAATGCTGCTATCTCTCATGATTGCTAACAGGTCGGCTGGATTCATTAGTGTTGGCATTGGAACTAACACAAGAGTAGCTCCGTTTAATAAAGCACTGTATATATCAAAGGTTGACCCATCAAAAGCATAATTAGATACTTGCAGGATTCGATCTGTTGAAAAGATATCGATATAGCCATTGTTGATTATCGTAGTCATAATGTTTCGATGGGTTATCAGGATACCTTTTGGTTTTCCTGTTGTTCCCGATGTATACATGACATTAGCAACATCCTGCGATTGATTGACAAGCTCCAGGTTCTCTGTCGTCTCACCTTCCCACAGTGCCTCTGTCAGAATAAATACTTCCCCTTGATAATCGACTGGAATCATATCTGCTTTTTGTACGAGTAAGAGATATGTTCGGCTATCTTCGAGCATATAGTTGATACGCTCAGAAGGATACGTGGGATCAATAGGCATATAAGCTCCACCTGCTTTTAATATCCCAAGTACACCTATTATCATTTCTAGTGAACGCTCTGTAATTAGACCAATTACCTGATTAGGAAGCGTATTATGTTTTTGTAATACACGTGCCAGTTGATTCGCTTTAGCATTCAATTCTCCATAGGTAAGCTGCTTTTCCTCAAACACCAGTGCCACATGATCTGCATACTTTTCCACTTGCTCTTCAAATCGTTTATGCAGCGTTTGCTTGTCTGGATAATCAATAATTGTTTGATTCCATTCCTCTACCAACAAGTGGCTTTCCTGTTCATCAAGAATAGATCGTTTATCTATTTTTTCGTCAATTTGAAGAGCGATCTTTTCTAAAATCCTTTGATAATATTTGATTAGTTTTATAGTATCTTCTTCTGGCAGTGCTGATACAACTCGAACAAAATAATCATCCATTGTGGTGGAAACAGAAAAATCAAACATGGTGTTCGTCTTCTCATATCCGTCTAACCAGAACTTAACTTTATGATCTTTTATCCCTTTAAATACATGGAAATCGACAAAGTTGAAAAGACAATCAAAAACCGGATTACGCTCGCTTCCTGTCTCACCAATTACTTCAATAATCTTTGCAAAAGAAAGCCTTCCATATGTTTTAATCTCAACAAGCTTTTGCTGTGTCTGCTCTAAAAGCTCTTTCCAGCTCATATCTTTTTTGATAATGGCGCGAAACGGAACGGAGTTGAGAAAACATCCCAGCACCTTTTCAGCATCTTCCGTAATCGGTCGATTATTCTCAATGAGTCCCACAGTCAAATCTCTCTCATAGGAAATCATATGCATCATAGAGAGAAAGGCTGTTAGGCATACGGTCTTTAAAGGAATGTGATGAGCTTGTGCAATCTCCCTGCATTTATTTATGATATCGGGGTCTAATTTCTCAACAACCGTAACGTGAGTACCGCCATTTTCATCCATCTTTACTGGTAGTTGTAGCCGTTTGTAATCTTTTAGTTCGTCTATCCAAAATTCACGGAGCTCATTTTGCTCAGATAGTAGCATCTGATCGATAACATAATCCTTATAAGTAGTCTGTAATGGCTCTAAAATTAATTTTTTTTGCTTCAATTTGAAATAAACATCAATTAACTCCGTAATAAAAGATGCAACGCTCCATCCATCCAAAATTGCATGATGAAAAATCCAGACAAGAGCAACTTGTTTTGAATTTAGTTTAAAAACTCGCATTCTCCATAAAGGAGCTGTTGTTACATCAAAAGGCGATAGCCGATCCTCTGCCAAATAGCGATGGATATGTTCTTTTTGTTGCTCTTCCAAATGTGTAATGTCTATTTCATCAATCTGAACAGGTACATCCTGGTGCACTACCTGTACCGGTGTAGAAAATTCCTCAATATGAAAGCTTGTTTTTAAGATGTCATGCTTATCAACCATCATTCTCATCGCTTGTTCTAGCACATGAACATCAAATGAATCATCATCTACTTGATAAACAAATTGATCATGGTATACAGCTTCATGTACATGTTTTAATGAATGGTAGACCATTCCTAGCTGTATATCGCTCATTGGAAATAGGTCTTTAGCATTGCTTAGCTTTTCCGACATGACTATTTATCACTTCCCAAAATTTTCTCTTTTAGACGGTCCAATTCTTGAAGTTTCAACAGTTTTTGATTATTAGATTGCTTACCTTTTTCGCCAATTTGCTGACCCATTTCTCTAATGGTTCCATGCTTATACAAATCTCCAATTTGAAAGCTAATCTGAAACTCTTTGTTTATAGCGTGCAATAGCTTAATTGCTTTGATGGAGTCGCCACCTAAAGCAAAATAATTATCATCTATGCTGATAGGTTCCATTCCGATATTTTCTTCCCATATAAGGACTAATTGTTGTTCTGTAGGTGTTTGTGGAGCTACATATGTTCCTGTAGAGCTTTCTTGAAGTGATGGTTCTATTCTACGAAGTGATTCTTTATCGATTTTTCCATTTGGCGTAATAGGCATATGCGACACAAATATAAAATGAGCTGGAATCATGTACGAGGGTAATGTTGTAGTAAGTTGATTACGAAGATCTGCTGGTGCCCAATCTTCAGTAGATGTTAAATAGGCATGTAATTGTGGTTGTTCATTTTTATCATTTGTAACTAAAACTACTGCTTCCTTCATCCCTTTTTGCTTCAAAAGCTCGGCTTCTATTTCTCCTAGTTCAATGCGATAGCCCCTGATTTTTACCTGTTGGTCAATCCTGCCTAGGTATTCGAGCTCTCCTTCAGGTAGCCATCTAGCTAAGTCACCCGTACGATACATTCTTTCTCCGGGAACAAAGGGATTATCCATAAATCGTTCTTCCGTCAATTCAGGTTTGTTTAAATAACCGCGAGCTACTCCTTTTCCGCTCACATACAGTTCACCTTTCACCCCTATTGGAGCTAGGTTTCTCCTAGAATCTAAAACATAGGTTTTTAACGTAGGGATAGGCTTTCCAATATTACTAATTGTGCTGTCCATATCATGTAAGTCAAATTCCTTATAAGTCACATGAACAGTTGTTTCTGTAATGCCGTACATATTAATCAAGGCTGTGTTTGGATATTTTTGCTTCCATGCTAGTAACTGTGACGGTGTTAACGCTTCTCCACCAAAGATGATTTTACGAATCGATAAATTACTATCAGAATGTTGCATCTCTTCAGAGGAGAGTTGATAAAAAGCTGTAGGGGTTTGATTCAAAATCGTAACCTTTTGCTCTTGAAGTAAATTCCGGAACGCATGTGGATCTCTCGCTATCTCAAAGGAAACGAGGATGATTTTTCCTCCATACAGTAAAGCCCCATACATCTCCCAAACTGAGAAGTCAAAACAGAACGAATGGAAAACGGTCCAGACATCGTCACTAGTAAAATCAAATAGATTTCTGTCATTAAATAACAAGCGAATCACATTGCGATGTTCAATCATAACCCCTTTTGGTTTACCAGTGGAGCCAGATGTGTAGATAATATAGGCCAAATCCTCAGGCTTATTTACATGTACTAAATTGGAGATTTCCTCGTTTAATAGAGCCGTATCATGCAAGAAGATCAGCTCTGCATTGCAGCCTTCTGGAACCATCTCTCTATCTTCGGCAAGTACAATCTTAGTTTGGCTGTCATTGATCATATAATGAATACGTTCTGTAGGATATGTAGGATCAATAGGCATATAAGCGGCCCCAGCCTTTAATACACCGAGAATTGAAATGAGCATGTCAGTATTGCGATCTGCTAGAATCCCAACAATTTCGTCTGGAACAACTCCATGCTTCCGTAAGCTATGTGCCACTTGATTTGCTCGTTCATTAATTTGTTTATAGGTCATACTTTGTTCATTAAAAATTACCGCAGTTTGATCCGGTCTTTCTTGTACCTGCTTTTCAAACAATGCATGAATGGTCATCTCCTGAGGAAAATTAGCGTCCGTATCATTGAATTGATTCAATAACTTATGCTTTTCTGTTTCATCCAAAAAATTTAATGTAGATAAATCCATCAGGACCACCTCTTTGTCTTATAAAATGAAAAACGAAAAATTCTGAACCATCTTTTGTTTATCTTCCTTATTAAAAGATAACAATTTGTTCACATCACCACTAACATTTACGCTACTAATTATGCGACAAAAAATCGCATTATAATACATAAAATTACAGGGTTATTTTTCAATACTACCAATAATGGTCATTTTCTTCAATATTTTTCTAGCACATTTTATTATTATGTTTTTATTATGTAAAAATAATGATTTTGTTTCTTGTAGATTAGTAACAATGTTATTTATTGATCATATTATTGTTATTTATTTTGATATATTGCTGTTTTTTATTAGACTAAAAAAAGAATTCGCTTTCAAATTGCGAATATAGACGTAAAACCTCGTGTCTATAGTCTTCCTGTATAGTGAACAGCGTTCTCTACCATAAATATGCCAACATATAAAAACGTTTACATTTTATGAAACATACTAATCTATCCACCAATTTACTTTATGAATAAAATATATGTATGTACTTCTCTCAAGGGTCATTAACATAAAAATAATAAATTCTAAAAATACCTCTCTACTTTGTTACTGTCTTTTTTCCGAGTAAACATAGACACTAAAATAGGCGCCCTTTCTCACGGATAAACGAAGAGAGGGGCGCCTATACATACAAGCACATTTTTTATTATAAAATTACTGATCTAGCTTAAAATTCTTCAATGCCTCCATCAAAGCTGGATTACCTATGTCTTCTTGGTCGTGTTGCTGTTTTTTCATATATTGCGCTACATCTCGCTTGGAAACATTCGTCTGTTTCTCTTTGCCACGTCGGTCGTTAAACGCGGACAATTTTTCACGATGACCGCATTTGCATACGAAGATCTTGCCTTCTCCTTCACCACGCATCTCCATCTTTTTCCGACATTGTGGGCATCTCGCGTTTGTAACCTTGGATACATTCTTACGATGACCGCACTCTCGATCCTGACAAACCAGCATTTTTCCTTTTTTACCATTCACCTCGAGCATCAGCTTTCCACAATCCGGACATTTGGAGCGAGTCAGATTGTCATGACGGAATTTTTGCTCACTATATTTAATTTGTTGAACGATTTGCTCGGCATACTTCTTCATTTCCTGTATGAAGCTGTTTTTAGCTAAGCTTCCTTTCGAGATAGCCCCTAGCTTCATTTCCCATTCGGCAGTAAGAGCAGGAGAGCGGAGTTCTTCTGGTACAAGCTCCAACAACTGCTTTCCTTTAGATGTGATATGAATATGCTTGCCACGCTTTTCAATCAAGAAGCTATTAAACAATTTTTCAATAATATCTGCGCGAGTAGCAACTGTTCCTAATCCACCTGTGTCACCCAATGTTTTGGCTACCTGCTTATCAACCTGTCCCATATAGCGGACAGGATTCTCCATAGCGGAAAGTAGTGTAGCCTCTGTAAATGGCTCTGGAGGTTTTGTTTCCCCTTTCGTAAGAGAAACGGTTTGTACAGGCATTTGCTCACCTTGTTGTAGCTTTGGTAAAAGCTGCTCCTTTAATCCATCTCCATTTTCCTCTTCATCAAAATGGTTGTCGTAGATTTCTTTCCAGCCTTGATTCGTGATCGTCTTCCCTTTTGCTAAGAATTCGCCATCGCCAATGCGAGCACGAATACTAATTTGTTCATATTCAAAAGGTGTATATAGCACAGCCAGAAAGCGTTTAACAACAAGGTCATATATTTTACGTTCCTTGTCGCTAAGCTTATTCATCAGCACAGATTGCTCAGTTGGAATAATCGCATGATGATCAGATACCTTGCTATCATCCACTACATGTTTACCCGCTCGAATCGGTTGCTTTAACAGCTTAGCAGCAAACGGAGTGTATGGTTTAACCGAAATAGCCCTCAATCGATCAGGTATTGTTTCGACAATATCTGATGTCAGATAGCGAGAATCCGTGCGCGGGTACGTGAGCACCTTATGTGTTTCGTACAATCCTTGCATAACGGAGAGGGTTTCCTTTGCTGAAAAGCCAAACCGCTTATTCGCATCACGTTGCAGCTCGGTTAGGTCGTATAAAGCTGGAGCAAAGCTTTTCTTGTTAGCCTTTTGGATATCAATAATTTCCGCTTGTTTATTTTTACTGCTTTCGACAATTTTCTCGGCCTTCTCTTTGGTAAACGTCTTCATATCTTTTGTCTGCTGATCCTGCCACGTAAGTTTTAAACCATTGCCTGTTATCGCTTGTACGCCATAATAAGGACGAGGAACGAATTTTTGAATCTCCTCCTCACGTTTAGCAATCATAGCCACAGTAGGAGTTTGAACACGTCCACAAGAGAGCTGAGCATTATGCTTTGTTGTAAGAGCACGGGTGGCATTGATACCGACAAACCAGTCGGCTTCAGAACGAGCTACAGCAGAAGCATAAAGATTTTCGTACTCCTTGCCATCTCGTAGCTTTCTGAAGCCATCCGTGATTGCTTTATCAGTCACAGAGGATATCCACAAGCGCTTCACAGGCTTTTTCACGTGCGCTTTTTCTAAAATCCACCTCGCCACCAGCTCACCTTCACGTCCAGCATCCGTAGCAATAATCACTTCTGTAACATCCTGACGACCTAACAATTTTTTAACAATCTGATATTGCTTAGAGCTCTGTCTGATGACTGTCAATTGCAGGCGAGATGGCAACAGCGGTAAATCCTCCAGCTTCCATGATTTATAGGTCTCTCCATAGACTTCAGGATCAGCTAACGTAACAAGATGACCAAATGCCCAAGTTACTACATATTTGTCGCCTTCAAGGTACCCATTCCCCTGCTTGGTACATTTCAAGACTCTGGCGATATCTTTACCCACTGAGGGTTTCTCTGCTAAAACAATCTTTTTACTCATGTTGTCATCCTCTCAAAACCGGATTCTATCGGTTGAATATGACGATCTCATTATGTCAACCATTCTCCTTCTTATGATACCGCTGTCTGGCTGTGAGTACAAATAGAAACAAAAAAACAAAATGCCCATTTCCCATTTCAATCTGGAACTGGGATGTGAGCATTTTGTTTCAAAGCTACCTTACTTTATTAAAATCGCAAGCGACTCATATGGACGCAATGTAAATTCATCCAGTGTTGCCGGCACATCTGGATAGTTGGTCAGAATAACCTCCCTATGTGCTTTTCTATCGATATCCTTCGGCAGTACAAATTCTGTTGGTTCAGCATAAAAATTACTAATCACCACTACCTGCTCAGAACCATACTGGCGAACATAGGCATATATCTGGGGATGCTCTGGATACAGCATGGTAAAATCACCATATGCAATGACATCATGTTTTTTGCGTAGCTGGATCAATTTTTGATAGTGATACCAGATGGAATTCTGATCCTCCTGTGCTCGCTGTGCATTGATTGACAGATAATTATTAGCTACGTTAATCCAAGGAGTACCTGCCGTGAATCCACCGTTGGAAGCATCCGACCATTGCATTGGTGTACGTGAATTATCTCTGGATTTTTGTTTGATCGCCTTCATTATCTCCTGCTCAGAAATGCCTGTCTCACGGAGCAAATGGTAAGCGTTAATTGTTTCTACATCACGGTAATCCTCGATATTAGCAAACCCAGGATCAGTCATGCCAAACTCTTCACCCTGATAGATGTAGGGAGTACCTTGCATAAAATGAAGAGCGGTCCCCAGCATTTTCGCAGATTCATTATGATATTTCTGATCATCACCAAAACGAGTAGCTACACGCGGCTGATCGTGATTGCACCAGAACAATGCATTCCATCCTTCACCTGCTTGCATTCCAACCTGCCATTCATTGAGAATGCTCTTTAATTTTGCAAAGTCAAACTCACCTGTAGCCCACTTTTGTCCGTTCGGATAGTCGACCTTCAAATGATGAAAATTAAAGACCATACTTAGTTCCCTCTCGTCTGGATTGGTATAACGGATGCAATTATCAATCGTTGTAGACGACATTTCTCCTACTGTCAATATCTCTGGATAATGAGCAAAAACCTGCTCATTCATTTCTTTTAAATATTCGTGGATGCGAGGACCATCAGTATAAAAGCGTCGTCCATCCTCCATTGGGCTTTGTAGCGTATCGTTTTGGAAAGTCTGATCCTTGGAGATAACATTAATTACATCTAAGCGGAAACCATCAACGCCTTTTTTCAGCCAAAAGTGCATCATATCATAAATTTCGCGTCGTAGAGTAGGGTTCTCCCAATTCAAATCAGCTTGCGTCACGTCGTACAAATGCAGATAGTATTGCTCTGTTTGTTCATCCCATTCCCAAGCATTCCCACCAAATTTGGATTGCCAGTTCGTTGGCGGATTGCCATCTACACCATCTTTCCAAATATAATAGTCACGATACGGGTTATCTTTGGAAGACCTTGCTTGTTTAAACCATTCATGTTCAATAGACGTATGGTTCACTACGATATCCATAATCAGCTTGATCTTCCGTTGATGAGCTTCATGTAACAGCTGTTCAAACGATTCCATTGTTCCGTACTCAGGATTGATCGTATAATAATCGCTGATGTCGTAGCCATTATCTTTTTGTGGAGATGCATAAATAGGAGTTAACCAGATCACATCCACACCTAATTGCTGTAAATAATCTAATTGTCGAGTAATTCCTTCCAAATCTCCGATACCATTCCCTGTTGTATCAAGAAAGCTTTTCGGATAAATCTGATACACAACGGCCTTCTTCCACCATGTTTCTTGCATTGCTTACACCACCATTTTCGTAAAGCTTAGTCTAGTTGTATGTGCATCACTTATGTGTCATATTAAATTACTTGTTACGCTACCGCCTTTGTCCCCTTCTCTTCTACCTTTTTGCTACGCATTTTGCCAAAAATAATAGTAAGGACAAAAGGTACAACTAAAGCGACTGCCATTCCGACAAAGAACGGTCCCCAGTTTTGTGGGAAGATGGACAAGAAGCCAGGCAAACCACCTACACCAATCGAAGCTGCTTTTACCTTATTTATCGTAATGTATACGGCACCGAGTGCAGATCCAATCATCGCAGCGATAAATGGATAGCGTAACCGTAGATTTACCCCGAACATAGCTGGTTCCGTAATTCCTAGGAAAGCAGAAATCGCTGATGTAAGTGACAAGCCCTTGCCCTTTTCGTCACGGATCAAAAGCATCGTAGCTAATGAAGCAGAGCCCTGAGCAATATTAGAAAGTACTAGAATCGGCCATAAGAAGGTTCCGCCTACACTTGCGATCAATTGCAAATCTACAGCAAGGAAGGTATGATGCATGCCTGTTACAACCAGCAAGGCATAGAATCCACCATAAATGAGACCACCAACCCCTGCAAAATTATCAAAAATGCTCACAAAAGCATTAGTAATTACATTTCCAATTGAAAAGGTTAACGGACCAATCACGATGAAAGACAGGAAGCCTGTTACTAATAACGTCACAGGAGCTACTAATAATAGCTTGAAGGCGTCTGGTACACGCTTATTCATGAATTGTTCTATCTTCGCTAAACAAAACGCTGAAACAAGAACAGGTAACACTTGACCTTGATACCCAATTTTTTCAATACTTAACCCAAATAAATTCCAATATGGCACCGTTCCTTTTGCAACCGCATCTCCGTATCCCCAAGCATTTAATAAATCGGGGTGAATGAGCATTAATCCAAGCACCATCCCAAGAAGCTCACTACCACCAAAGCGTTTTGCAGCAGACCAGCCGATTAAAGCCGGCAAGAATACGAAGGACGTATTGGCGATGAGATTAATGATGTCCGCCAAATCCTTCCATTGGGCATATACCTGAATCAGTGATTGATCTGGGAAAAAGATCCCTTTTCCTGTCAAAACATTATTAATCCCCATTAGCAAACCAGCGGTCACAATTGCAGGTAGGATTGGAATGAAAATATCAGCTAATGTTTTAATTGCTCTTTGTATCGGATTTAAATTTTTTTCCGTAGCATCCTTGAGCTCCTGCTTAGAAGCCTTTTCTAAACTAGTAAGCTCTAATAAATGAGCATAAGCTTTGTCAACCAGACCAGGACCAATTACGACCTGAAACTGTCCATTGGCAGAAAAGGACCCTTTTACCAGATCAAGAGTATCTAGCTCTTCCTTCTGGACCTTCCCCTCATCTAGCAAAGCAAGACGTAAGCGCGTTACACAATGTGAAGCGGTTACAATATTTTCTTTACCGCCAAGTGCTTCAATGATCTCCTCTACGGACTTTTTGCTAACACTCATAGATGTACCTCCCTTTGGAATCGCTTTCATCCTTGTTTATTGACCTTAGTATAACTTGTATAAACAAGTTTGTAAACACTTGTTTATACAAGTTATACTAAATAAATTAATCTTAGGATACCGCTAGTCAATGTTCTTCATTTCATTATAAAGACACCAATACGGCTAGAATGCAGACTAAAAACAGCCGGTTCACTATAACGTGGTGATAACCAGCTGTTTGGTTGACCCATTATCTTACAATTTATACTGACTGATACTTCCCTGAAAGTAACACTGAAGCATTTTCATTTCATTTGAAAAAAACAGGATGGAATATGTTGATTAGCGAAATCGGTAATCTTACAATCGAGATCGTTTTATAAAGAAGGTCATATTTGATGTGTGGGGTGATCGCGACTTCAGCGTACTAGACCCGGACAATAACCTCATTTAACTATGATTTATCGCCTCCGTGCGAAATCAGTAAACACAAACCGATCTGGACGATGGCGCGACTCTGTGTACTCAAATATCGAACCGTCATACAAATGCACATAGTTGCGTACCACTACGACAAATCCAAATGCTTTCATATCCAGATATTCTCTGTCTTTTCCTGTCGCTTGCTCTACTTGAATCACTCTTTGTGCAAACCCAATTTTTAATTCCAAATCACGCTCGATATACTCATAAATGGACTTCTCAGCTATTTCAGGAGTCAAGCCTTCACATTTTTCTTTGCTAAAATAGTTAATATCTAATATGACTCTTTCCCCATCCAGCTTTCTTACACGATATAAATGATAAACGTGTATACCATTTGGAAGATGAGTTTTTTGCTCCAATTTTTCATCAATAACAAGCTCCGTAAAGAAAGGAACAGTTGTAGAAAAGACCTGTCCACTATTTTCATTAGCTTCTTTAAAACTGACCAATCCACCAAAGGAAAAGCTAATCGTATTTTGATCTAAAACAAAGACACCTTTCCCATGCATGCTGTTGACAAGTCCTTCTTCTGCTAGCATATCCAAAGCACGGCGAATCGTACCTCTACTAGTCTCAAACTTTTTGCAAAAATCATTTTCAGAAGGTAATTTTTCCCCTGGTGGATACACTCCTTCAATAATTCCCTGTCTAATCTCCTCGTAGATAGCAAGATATCTCCTATTCATTATTCGTTCCTCCGTGTATCTGTAGCCCTATCAGTGCTTTTTTCTATACTCTCTTATCCATACTACCAGAAGTTGTTAGGGATGAAAAAGAAATGGATGTAAATGACAAAATGGTATTATCCCCTTACGGTAGACAGTAAAAAAAGAGTTCATGATATCATGGATTCATTCCTGTTGAAGTGACCCAGTAAATTGAGACAAGGAAAAAGCACCTCCTGAATCGTATTAAACAATATGATTTGATGGGAGGTGCTTCTTTCATGGGTACAAGAGTTTCTTATCCAGAAGAGATGAAGTGGCAAGTCGTAAAGATGAAGCAAGAGGGTTATACGAATAAACAGATTATGGATGAACTTGGTATCAAGGATAAATCTCAGATAAAGACATGGATGAAGTGGTTTCGTAATGGAGAAACGTATCGGTTTGCTCAACAGGTAGGTAAACAATATACGTATGGAAAATACGGACAAGATCAGCTAGACGAGATAGCTACCAAAGACCTGAGAATTCGTCAATTAGAGTTGCAGATAGAAGTCCTAAAAAAGTATCAGGAATTTCAAAGGAGGTGAAAAAATCGAGCCTAATTGACGTTGTAGAGAGCTTTAGTAGACCCAATGATACTGATCTTATTAGGGATATCAGCTTTAGTAAATGTGTATCGTGGGTTTAAAGAATTAAAGAAAAAATCGTAGTATTTAAAATACGATTTACAGATCGTGTCCCGATAATAACTTTTAAATAGACAAACGTCAGAGTCTCTTGTATTCTGACGTTTGTCTTATTATTTAGATTTAAAATACTATGAAGCCGATAGAGTACGTTATGAATAAAAATTAACTATAGGAGGGGCGAGATGATGAATATTCCTCTTAACCCTCCTACGTATGAAAGGGATGAACATTTATTAAAGTAGATAGATATTCATCGTGTTCCTATTTCATTGTTTTGGGTATAGTCGTTTTTATTGATCGTTTACTACGGAATTCGTTCGACAATATTTATGTTCTCTTGCTTATTGATTTAGTTTTGATATATTTATTGTTCAAATTAGCGGATAAATTCATCGCCCCATTCATACAAAAAATTTGTACTAGATATCATATTCATGTGCTAGTCATATACATCGTTTATTTCCTGTTTTTTATTTTTGTTATGGCATAAAATCTAGTTATTGTAAGAGCGAACGTCCGAATCCCTTATATTTGGACATTTCTTTGTTTGGATTCACCCCTTTCTAACTTTTATTCTGCGGCTCCTGCCCACTAGCAACCCTTACCCGATCGGCAAGCTTCCCAAGGGATTGACCATAGAAAAGGATATTCACGAAATTTAATGCGCGGAGGCTATATCGAATATAAATACGGGCGAGTTGTCGGTATCTACTTGCCTAAACCCTATTTCTCTACAAGGAGGAGGGCATCCATCTTGCCAGCACATATAGAACGACACTTGAGGTACGGTGGTTCGCAAATCACCATTCCACACATTTCCAAAAGCGTCCTCTGCGTAGAAGAAGAACCTTAGCCCCCGGGTATCACCCTCCTTGATCGCCCTTCGCCTGCCAGGCTCAAAAGTCCACCAGCCAAACTTATTCCAACCATTACAGTTAGGATCAAAAAGGCTGAAGCAAGCAAATACAGTTCTTGAGGTATTGTTGCCAAAAACAATAGACATCGTCTTCGCTCCTTTCCTTTGTTAAACTAATTCACGATATATTATTATGAAAAATTTAACAACGGGTGTCTTACATCAAGTAAAGATAAAGTTATTTCCCCATGACGAAAAAATGATTTTAGCCAAAAGTAACATTTTTTCTTGGCGGAACCTTTTAAGAGTTATATGTTTTGAGGTGCTTGGCCACTTGCAACCCTTAGCTCATCTGCCAATTGCCCAATCCTCACAGCCTCATCCTTCATTCCCATTTGATTATAAAAAGCCCATTGCCTGGTCTTACCCCATCGCCATCAACTTAAGAATCCACTATAGTCCACCATAGATGGATAGTAGTTATTTTTTATCAGGCTAACCCATACATGATAAAAGTGTGCATGACAAATAGACCCTAGCGGGTCTAAATTTTTGATACTATGCAGCTCGATCTTGAGACATGGTATAATTGTATACGACACCCAGTATATCAAAGACTGTCTTTTTCTCGTATCGATGAGATTTCCGCCCGTTACGCTGTAGGAGGTTGAACAGGCGAAGGAGAATCTTTGACATTTCTGTGGTGTCTTTTTCTATGGACCTATGTAGAAGTGGAAAGTAATCTTGAATCATATGTATGGCCTTGTACTCACTCAGTTCCTTTTTTCGTTTTCTTAGTAGAAGGTCCCGCATTCGAAACATGGTGGAGGAACAAATAAGAATACTGATAAGTTGCCCGTACAGGTGACATTCTAAGCGTTCTTGTTTGATTTCTTTACAATGATCAATACCAAAGAAAGACTTCCATGTTTTAAAGAGAATTTCGACTTGCCAGCGTAATGAATACAAAGGATGAACATTTTCGGTAGGAACCTCTGTCGAGGGGGCATTCGTAATATAAATATTGATAGCACTTAATCGTTTACTTCTCTCCGAGTACACGATTCCTTTCTTTTTTTCTTTAATAGCTTGATCCCTCCGTCGCTTTTGAATCTGTTCTTCTGTCAGCCGATGAATAATAACCCGGGTTGGTAGCTTTTGATACTGACCTATGTAAACATTGGATATCTCATGCGTCTCGCCTGGTTGGATTTGATTCATAAGGTCTTCCATATTTAACTGGATATACTCAGATTGCTTCTTTATTTTTCCATCTTTGAAGCATTCTGGGTGAGGATTTTTTTGGTATACACGATTATTTAGCTTTAAACGAGAAATATAATAAGCTCCTCTCATATCCATATGTTCGAAATCCTGTAAATCGAAGTAGCCTAAATCACGAATACATAAGTCATTTTTCTGAACAGTCTCTAGACAAATAGAACCGTAGGTTCGGTCGTTTTGTTTTCCTGGTCCCGCCTCAACGTGTAGGAACTGTCCACTAAGAAGGTCATATTCTAACTGAATTTTAACACCGGCTGTATGGCTACTTCCCCCAAATCCTTTATAAGCAGAAGCAAAGATATCCGGAAGCTGAAAAGTAGTGGAATCTAGTATGCGGATTCTATGAAACAAAGTTGCGTAACCATGAGGTAATGTATCGGCAGCGTATAGCTTTTGAATAAGAAGGTGTGAAAATAGTCGTTGAAGAAATTGTACGGCTTGCCTATTAAATCGCTTATTTAGTCCTTCCGGACTCATTAATATCCCAGTGTATGCCTCTAAACGACTACATAATTTCATTAAAGATGTGCTCGCAACCTTTTGACTTAACCATACACAAAGTGCAACTAACTCCTGAGACTGATACTTACTTTTCCGTTTGGTAAAACCAGCTTCTCTGGCAAGCTCTTCAAGAGCTTCAGGCACTAAGCAACGCTGGAGCTCTTGAGAAAAAAGCTGCAGCTCGTCTAAGATTTCCATAAAAAACGCCATCCTCTCCTATGAATCTACGGAAAGAATAGCGTATTTTTCGTTTTGGGGGTACTAAATTATTTTAAGTTGATGGCGATGTGGTCTTACCCCTGTCAAGTAGACAGTATTAAAAAAGCCTAAGCAGCCAGTGTGTTTCGGTATTCCACCGGAGCACACTGGTTTAATTTTTTCTGGAATCGTTCATGGTTATAAAACCATATGTATTTTTTAATGGCTTGAAAGAGTTCTTCTTCTGTTTTACACTCAGAAAAGTACAATGTCTCGGTTTTGAGATGCGAAAAAAAGGATTCAATGCAGGCGTTATCGAGGCAGTTTCCTTTGCGAGAGTGGCTGCCTTTTATGCCAAGTTCCTTTATTAGCTTATTGTACTGCTTAGACGTGTACTGGAAGCCCTGATCAGAATGCAGGATCGCTTCCTGCACGTCTCTTTTTTTGCTCAGTTGTTCCACAGTATCTAGTACGAGCTGTAAGTCATTTCGATGAGAAACCTTCCAACTAACAACTTCGTTGTTATAGAGATCCTGGATGACTGAGAGGTAGTAAAAGCGACTTTGAAACGATACAAAGGTGATATCTGTTACATACAAATGATTTGGCTTGTCCGTATTAAACTTACGGTTAAGTAAATTAGGATTAATAACAGATACTGTTTTACCAAAATAACGTCTCTTCTTTCGGATAATAGACCGAAGGTTTAGCTCCTTCATCAACCGGTATACTCGTTTGTGATTCACATTCCATCCTTTCTTTCTTAATGCAATTTGCATTCTTGGATATCCGAAGTATGGATGAGCTTGGTGGATCGCTATTAGATGTTCCTTCAGATTTTGATTCTGCTCTTGTCTGAATGATGATTTTCCTTTTGCGTTGAGCCATTTGTATTAACCGGATCGAGACACTCTCGCAATTTCCACTAACCAAGTAAGGGGATATTTTTTACGCAGCTCATTTATGATTAAAAACCGATTTACTTTCCATACCTTCCCCCCAGATGCAGATTCGGATTGCGCTTTTTTAGGTATTCTACCTGCGCTTTAAGATAATCTCTTTCTTCTTCCACAGTAGCAAATTTGGTGCGTGGACGACCAATAAAAGGGTGGTCACAAGAACGGCTCTTCCCTCGTTTATCCATAACCCCTTCTCCGCTATTGAACTTTCGAACCCACTGCTTAACCTGAGTTGAACTTGGTATTCCTAATGCTTTAGTTATCGCTTTATAGGACATCCCTCTTTCTTGATACAAAATTACAGCCTTCAGCTTAAACTCCTCGGAATAACGTTTGAATTTTTGACCTTTTTTAGCCATAGGAAAATCCCCTCCAAGTAGAGTGTACCACCCACCGTCAGGTGGGCGGGCTTTTTACACTGTCTACTCAAAGGGGATAATACCATTATTGAGGTTCTTTTTGTTCAATGGACAATCTAACAAAACCAACTGTGGTGGCGGCGCTCATGGATATTAACTCAAATATGCCATTCTATTTCTCTCTATTATGCGATTTGCGTGATAACAAGGTGTGCTGAAACAGGCCTTGTTCCTCCAGCGATAGGAGTGATGGTTAGTGCCGTGGCATTTCCAGCAGGATTTCGTACAGTGAGTATTGAATTGATGACTGTCGTTTGCACAAGAGCCATCCCTACTATCTGAGAAGTACCTGTTGCTCGCCCGACCACCGTATAGGCTAGGTCAGCGCCATTGAGAGTTAGAATCAGTTGGCCCGGTTCGGTCACACTCACCTGAAACAATACCTCATAAATGCCAATTGCAGTCAAGTTAAATGTACTGGGACCAGTACGGGCAATAGTAGTCCCACTAGTAGGTCCATTTTGTGGAAAACTTACGTCTGTACCGGGAGCAACTGTTGCTGCATTATCAGGAGGCATCAACGCAAAAAAATCTGCAAAGCTTAATATTCCGGTGGCTCCAGTCGAGCCGGTTGCTCCTGTGGCTCCCGTTGAACCTGCTGCTCCGGGCGAACCTGTTGCTCCCGTTGAACCTGCTGCTCCGGGCGAACCTGTTGCTCCCGTGGCTCCCGTTGAACCTGCTGCTCCGGGCGAACCTGTTGCTCCTGTGGCTCCCGTTGAACCTGCTGCTCCGGGCGAACCTGTTGCTCCTGTGGCTCCCGTTGAACCTGCTGCTCCGGGCGAACCTGTTGCTCCTGTGGCTCCCGTTGAACCTGTCGAGCCAGTGGATCCTGTGGCCCCCGTTGAACCTGCTGCTCCGGGCAAGCCAGTGGATCCCGTTGAACCTGCTGCTCCGGGCGAACCTGTTGCTCCTGTGGCTCCCGTTGAACCTGTCGAGCCGGGCGAGCCAGTGGATCCCGTTGAACCTGTCGGGCCGGTTGCTCCTGTGGCTCCCGTTGAACCTGTCGAGCCAGTGGCTCCTGTGGCCCCCGTTGAACCTGCTGCTCCGGGCAAGCCAGTGGATCCCGTTGAACCTGTCGAGCCGGTCGAGCCAGTGGCTCCCGTTGAACCTGTCGGGCCGGTTGCTCCTGTGGCTCCCGTTGAACCTGTCGGGCCGGTTGCTCCTGTGGCTCCCGTTGAACCTGTCGAGCCAGTGGCTCCTGTGGCTCCCGTTGAACCTGTCGAGCCGGTCGAGCCAGTGGCTCCCGTTGAACCTGTCGGGCCGGTTGCTCCTGTGGCTCCCGTTGAACCTGTCGGGCCGGTTGCTCCTGTGGCTCCCGTTGAACCTGTCGAGCCGGTCGAGCCAGTGGCTCCCGTTGAACCTGTCGGGCCGGTTGTTCCTGTGGCTCCCGTTGAACCTGTCGAGCCGGTCGAGCCAGTGGCTCCCGTTGGACAAGGTATACATGTAATCGGTGAACAAGTAGTGAAGTTCCTGCAAAAAGATGAACTTGAAGAAGAACTTTTACAACGTGCAAAAATTTTTTTGTTACTAAAGGGGTCGCGTCGCATAAAACCTGACAAATCAGGGTCATTTATTTTATCTAGAATATCCCTAATGTCCTCATAATTGTAATTTGGCAAAAAAACACCTCCAAATTTAAATATTACACATTATGCAAAATCGTACTATTTGTTATCATGCTTCTTAAATATTAACTTCCTACCCTTAGAAACTTTTTAGAATGGCCATTTAATCCGGAAAATTTATAAATATAAAAACGTATCAAAACAAACCTGTTCCTCATACCTTTTTAACCCTACTAAACCATAGGAGCGAGGTGTTAGCATGCACCTCTCTGTTTAGCCCCGTTTATGAATTCCATGTTATAGATCATCGTCCAAACTGATAACTGACACTCTCTTGATGAATTAATTTTGATTCTGTGGCACTTGTCCACTAGCAATCCTTACCCGATCAGCAAGCTCCCCAAGGTATTTCTCCTGTTCCTTCATCCCCATTGCGTCACTAACTTTCCATTGTGTTTTCAATACCAAAATAATTTCATCTGCTAGTACTCTACCCATAGTTGTTTCCCCCTTCAAAATTACATTCCAAAATTCTTTCTCCATACAGTTCATGTCCACGTTACCTTTAATACCAGCCACTTTCCCACAATCGGAATACTGGAAAACCGCCCAACGACTCCATGTAGGGTTTAGCATAGGTTGGTTTGTATTGTAATGGGCCACCCACAAAGGAAAGCTAGCAAGAGATTTCCCAAGGTTTTTTTTTTGCAAAATAAGCTCCTGTATAGATCATAGGCGTTTTTCCCGTGTTTTCTTTAACATGGGTAAGAAACGCAAGACAAAACGTTGTAATCTGTTCAGCTGTTAACCCCTTGTCCGTCTCGATATCAAGCACTAGCGGCATATTACACGGTAGCCCTTTGACAGTTTTGTACAAAATGTTCTGCTTGTGATTGAACAGATAAATCAGGGTGGGCAAAATGATAATAACCTACCTTAATTCCTGCTCTATTAGCTCCCTGAGCGTTTTCTTTCAACTTCCTATCAACTAGGCTCGTCCCTTCTGTTGCCTTGATAAAAGCGTACTTCACACCGTCAGATTCAACTTGATTCCGATTGATTTCCCCTTGCCATTTAGACACGTCTGGTACTGGTAAGCCGATACGTCCAGCGTTCTCTAAAATGGACAGCAGCTCATTAGCCATATAGAAAAAGATCGTTGCGCTACGGATCACATGTTGATCCCCTAAAGCAGTCTCTAGCATGTGATCAATAGCGATAATCCCAAAAATAAAAAGCTTTCTTGCTATCCCGATGAGTCCAATTTTGCTTTTTAGTTTCCCTTCTGCCGCACCTCCGACGGCTGAAAGAACTTTGAGTAAGTTTTCCATATATCTATCCCTTTCAAATAGGGAGCTGAGGCTCCCCAAATAAAATACGCCCTCTCTTTAATTAAGATGGGCGCTTACTTTCTTGGTGTTGCCATTATTGTTATTTCTCCTTATCGTGTAAACATTCTGTCCTAGCACGCCTCGGCAAATACAAAAAGGACCATTCAAAGCAAGCTATTGAATGGTCCCTTTTTCTTATCCTATTCTGTTACTGCCCAAGGTTACTTACTGTACAAGTGTCCATACAGATGATGTACTAGGTTCTTCCCCTTTTGTCCACCATTTCGCTTGATAGGTTTTACCCTCGTAGGAGACTTTTGCTCCACCTTGGTAGGCTTTCTCGCTGTTCCATTTTTGTACGACATCGCCCACTTGCTTCCATACATCAGAGTTATCGGGACGATCACCGCTAGTCCACCATTGCGCTTCATATTCTACGCCTTCATATATAACTCGATCGCCATTATTATAAACATTGTCTTTGTTCCATGTATCACCGGTGTTCCCATCCTGCTCTTTTTCAGTACGCACTGTTACTTTTTGAGAGAAAGCAGATTTATTACCAGCATGGTCAACAGCTACTACCATATAAGAATATGTTGTGTCTGCTTTTAAATCCTTGTCTGTAAACGTTGTTTCTCTAGTCGTTCCTACAAGTCGGCCATCACGATACACTTCATAGGCATGAATCCCATGAGGAGCTGTGGAAGCTGTCCAACTCAAATCAATTGTAGATTTGGTTTTTGCAGGCGAAACAAGATTACCTGGTGCTGTTGGCAATTCTACTTGTTCGTCTTCTTTACTTGTTTTCACTGTGAACGGCTTGGACAGTTCAGATTTATTTCCAGCAAAATCAACGGAACGAACTGTGTATGTGTAAGCTGTATCAAGAGTCAATTCTTTATCTTCAAAATACGCTTGGCTAGTTGTACCTACTAGACGACCATTACGATATACTTCATATTCTTTGATCCCCTCAGAAGCTGTCGAGGCTGACCAACGCAACTCGATACTTGTTGTTGTCTGTCCTGGAGAGGTCAAGTTGCTAGGAATTGTCGGTAATTGTACCTCTGGCTCTGTTGGGTTACCATCGTTTTTCAAATTTACGTCGATGGCTTGATAAAAAGCATTCCCTGTGTCAGCGATTTCCCATACACCAAGAATGATATGGTAGCCACTTCGATCGGTCGGTACATTAACGTTGTGAGAAACTGATTTAGGCGGAACTTTTCCACCATCGTTAAATTTTGCAATGAGCTCAAGATCATCGCGGCCTAATGGTTTGTTCGGATTCCAATCTTTTTTCGTTATATAATATTTCCAGTCACCTGTAGAATGTGGAGCAGTCAAATACCATGTAAAAGTGTTTTTTCCGCCCTTCATGTCTACTTTTTTCCATCTACTATCTGTTTGAGCGAAGAGTTCCGTATATTTTCCTGCCCCTGTGATCTCACCATCCTTAGGTCCAGATTGTGGAAAATTACCTTTCCCTTCTACACTTTGCGGTTCATATTGAACTTGACCGCAACCAACATTTTGTCCTTGCTTACACAGCAAAGCTCTACTCGTTGGTGATTCAATGTACCCATGTGCTGACGCGCTACTTGCAAATACCATCGTACCAGCCATAGCTGCCAGCGTTATTCCAAAAGCTACAGAGCTCTTTCCAAAAACCGTTTTCCATTGCAAAGCCATTCTGTCTACCTCCTAGTATGTGATGTTCTAGGTTATACGAAATACTTTGTAACATTTGTTATTTTATTAAAATTGGTAGCATTTTAGATAGATTCTTTACGACTGAATTATCACACTACAATAGTCACATTTTTAAACTGGCTCATTTCTTAAAGAGGAGACAAATTTTTGAACAAAAGGTAGTAAAAAGATGGAAACTCTCAATATTTCCTGTATGCGTTTTCTATGTACACTACTTTAGGCTGAAAGAACTACATTTATGTTATTACTAAACTATTTTTTTTGCATAGGTTTTTTGACTCAAAAAACCGAATAATAGGCGTTTTAGTGACACCCATTATTCGGTCTATACCTAATCAGTATAGTGTGCGCAGATCATCAGCAAACCATTGATCACGCAGCAGAATACTTCCCTGTGTAATTTGTTGTACCGTAGAAAAGATAGGACTTACCTTTCCCATTTGAGGAGCTTGTTGTTCTACAGTAGCCTTGCTCAAATCAATAGAGACTTGCTCAGTAGCAGCGCTTTTGACCAGATTAACGTCTATCACTTGATAAAAAGCATTCGTGGTATCCGCAATCTCCCACACGGCCAGAATAAGATGATAACCACTGTGATCAGTTGGTACATTGCATGTATGAGTCACCGTAGTACCAGATCTGTTCCCACCATCGTAATAGTAACAAAACGGAACTATGTCTAAGTCGGAGCGAGCAAGTGGTTTATTGGGATTCCAGCCATTTTTCGTAATGTAATACTTCCACTCCTTCGTGCTATGCGATGCTGTCAATCTCCACTTAAACGTATTGGCTCCACCATGCATCGTTACCTTCTTCCAACGATCAGCGGTTTGTGTATACAGATCGGGATAGCGTCCAGCTCCTGTGATTTGTCCATCTGGTGGGCCAGATTGTGGAAAGGACCCTTCCCCTTCTACGCTCTGAGGCTCATACTGAATGGGACCACAATTAATGTTTTTGCCTTGTTTACACATATACGCTCGGCTTGTAGGTGATTCAACATAGCCGTGAGCTGATACACGTTCAGCAATGAACATAGCCCCTGCTATCATTAATACTAGCATCCCAAAAGCAACACATACCTTGATTGCCATCCTGCTCATAACGCTCTGTTCTGTCATTTAATGACCTCCCATGATGTGGTAAAGCAAAGTTCTGACACGGCCGAAATGCTCACCTCCGTTTATAACATTAGTAATATTATAAAAATGAAAGTCATTGTTTAGAACGTATACAAACTATTTTTTGACAATTTATTAGCGTTTTGATATTTTTTGCTACATTTATGAGGTGTAATTACCTAATTATTCTGACAACCACCAATTGCCTGAAGCTGTGATCATGGTCAATAATCGGATACTATTGTCAAAATACTCATTTGACTTGGTGGAAGAGCTAGCCATATGTGTCCATAATTTGTTTATCCAATCCTGATTTTTGGAATCAATCATAGCACTAACAGCAAAAGGAGCCGTATAGGCCATAGAATTAAAATCAGCTTTTGGCAATACTTTTCCATCTAAGCTGTAGCCTGACATAACTTTGTTAGGTTTTTTTGATGTAGTTTTCTGAATCCATGCATTTAAGGTTGTAATTGGGGTATGATAGTGCTCTTGTATGTAAAATAGTGCTTTTTCAATAGACGGGATCCCCTGATGTTTTCGAATATCCCGCTTTTGCGAAAAGACAATGTGCAATAGTTCGTCTAATAGAAAGCGACATTGACTGTTCTGCGCTGATTGTACCGGCTGATATTGCTCTACGATTTTCTGTATTAATACATAAGCCTGGTAAGGAAGAAATTCAGTCATCCAGCCGCTTGGAGGCAAGTGATCATGATTCTTGCCATATCGTATATTTTCTTCCGTATATTCGACAAGCTCATAATACTCAAAACCAACTTGATAAACCAGAGGAGCAGTATCCTCATTATACTCCACTGTTATTGCATCATTCGGACGTAAGAACATGACGTTTCCCTTTGATAGTTGATAAAGGGTTGTGTCAATTACGATTTGAATCTGCCCTAACGTAGTAAGTAAAGTCGGTGTTTCAGCCGTAAACGTGATAGAAGATGCGCCATCCTCCCATAAAAATACCTGTGATTTCTTTACGATCTGTATAGAAGAATCCAAGATGCATCTCCTCCATCACTTCCGGTGTTTAGTATCCATGTAAAATTAATAAGCAAGCACCCTCATCACATCATCAATCTTCCTGCTATTGGCAATAACTCCATGGCTCATCCATGTCATGAAATCCACCTCATACACACGTTTTTTCTGAACAGCCGGAATGGATTGCCAAGTGGGATGATATAGTTGCTTTTTTTCTGCATCTTCACCTTCATCATGCCATTTGTCAAATGTGTAGAATAGATGATCTGCGTCCAACTCAGAAAGGTCTTCCCATGACAAGCATCTTCTTTCAGATACTCCTCTTAATTGGCTAACGAGTGGATGTGGTTTCATCCCCAAATCTCGATATAATACAGGACCCGTATAAAGGTAATCTATGCTGATATAATTAGCTGATACTCGCAGGAAAGCAAATGTCTGTCCTTTTACAGATCGAGACAATACTTCTTTAGCCTTTGCGACTTTATTCTCATACTGCATAATTACTTGCTCTGCCATATTGGTCCGCCCTAGCATATCCGCCACGGTACGCAATGTGGAACGCCAATCATCCACAGGGTGATGAATGACACTAGTACGTGCAATCTGCCGACATTGATCGTAGATACCTGCTAAGCTTTGAACCCCTTGTCTGACCATAATAAAGTCTGGGTTGTAGTGGGATAATTGATGAATGTCCTCTGTCAGGACATCATGCGTCGGGATATGCTGTAAACCCAGATAATCCAGCTTCCCCCATCCCCCATGCGACCACTGTACAATCGGAGTTACACCTAATGCCAGTAAATAATCCTCCAAAAACAATGATACGATCCGAAGGTCGCTACGCTGATTATCCCGGTATTGTCCTGGGGCTACACCAACCATTTGTTTAAAACGACGATTAAAATAGAATTCATTGTTGAATCCAACCTGCTCTGCTATTTCATGAATCCGATCGTCCGTCCTACTAAGTAATTGTTTAGCTCTGTCTATCCGCAATTTATTTACAAAATCAAGTGGAATATGCCCCGTCATTTCCTTAAAAATACGCGTATATTTATAACGAGCGACGTTAGCATCAGCCGCCAATTGATCCACTGTCATCGGTTCATAATAATGTTTTCGCACATGTTCAACAGAGCGCTCCACCGCACGGCGTATGTCCAAATGACTCTGAGAAGTATTTTGTTGAAAAACGAAACGGAGTAATTCCTCAAAGCGTACGTGGTTATAAAATCTTTCCATGTCATCAGCATCATTTCGATGACAATATATCGCTTCCACCAAATCAAGACATTTGGAAAAAGGAGAGCAAGTTACAGCTCCAAGGAAAGGAAATGAATCACTTCTCTCCTCCTTCTTCTTTGTTAAAAGAGAAGCTGTAGCTTGAATAGACAGCTTATTGAAAGTTAATTGATAGAAACATAGAGACGGCTCTACAGCTTGAATGAACAGAGATTGCTCTGGTCCAATTAAGAAGCAGCTTTCCCGATCCATATGAAAGTGCTCTTCTTCTATTTTCAGCTTTCCCTTCCCATCAGTCACAACAATCAAGCTATAATTGCTTGTCTCATTATCTTTCTGGTGATGACCAGTAGGGAGCGTGCAATATTGGATATCTACTAAGAGAAAGAGGGCACTTGGACTACTTATCAAGCTTGCTACCTGGCTCATCATACCACTCCATTGATAATAATTCTCATTCAAAATATTATAAAACAAAAAAGAAAGTTCTTCAACATAAGCTGAAGTCCTCTCTTCTTTAACGCAAATAGACCTACTATTTGGTTTTAATAGGAAATATTTTCAATAAATCATCAATCTTAATCGTATTCGCTTTAATCGAGCCTGATTGCCAGTGTGTTCTTTCCATTTGATAAACATGCCCATTCTTAACCGCAGGCAGAGCCTTCCATAATGGGTCCTCCAATAATGCAACAGCTTGTTTATTTTCTTGCGATGTCCATGTGCCATTGGATGGGAATATGATAATGTGATCAGCAGTAAACTCTGGTATCTTCTCTAGTGACACAATTTCGTGAGTTACAATCTTTTTCACAGGCTCATATGGCTCTAATCCTAAATCTTCATAGATCATTCTTGTATAGGCGTTTTTGAGTCCAAAAAGAGCCAATGAAGGCTTTTCACCAACATTTAAACGAATAACCGCTACTGTCTCCCTACCTATTGACGAATTCAGCTTCTCTTTAGCATCAGTAACTTGTTTCTGGTACTCTTTTAATACACTTTCAGCCTTTTCAGGCATGCCTACTATATCTGCTACTCTTTTAAACGTTTCTACAGCATTTTTATTAAAGGAATCTGGTATTCGATATGTAGGAGCTACCTTGGAGTATGCTTCATATTTGGTCGCATCTACTCCTCCATCAACAATGATTAAATCAGGATTAGCTTCAATTAAAGCTTCTATACTGCCCGTTATATCGAATGTTGGTACATCTAATCCGAGATAATCCTGCTTACCCCACGCTGGATGGTACCATTGCACAATTGGTGTAATTCCTAATGCGACTAAAGGATCTTCCAAATAAATGGCGGCTATTCGTTTTGGATGGACCGGAATCTCCACTTCTCCAAACTCGTCCTTAACCACACGTGTTTGTGATTGCTTCGTTGTTTCCTTGTCATTGGCCTGACTCTCACTTTGCTGTCCATTCTCCACGCTCTTCTGAGTCTGTGTAACTGCTTCCTGTGGTTGTTTTCCGCACCCAGCTACAAGGTACATCACGACAAGCAAAACAGCCACCCAAGCAGTCATGTTCCAACGTGACCTTATCATAATCCTTACCCTCTCCCATACAATTACGATTTGCCGAAAAAGCTTCTGTATGATAGTGATTATCATTATTATCCAAGCAAATTTTAAATGATCATCTATGCTTTTCACAATGCACGTTCGCTACTATTTTTTATACAAACTCTTGTGAACGTATCCTGTAAGCTTATATGCATAGCTCTTTTTTCTCGTTCTACATGAAAATATAAAAAAAGCAGAGGATTATCTCCCCTGCTTTCTTTCATCCACACAATAGACGATAGCACACTATATCTGCTGTTCAGCTACTCCAGCTCTAGCTACTATCGCTTAGATGCCAGCCGCTACTTGCAATTTATCCCGAAGCTTAGCCAGCATATCAGTTGTCATTTTTTCTAAATCATATTCCGCCTTAAAGCCCCACTCCACTTTAGCCGCTGTGGCATCAATTGAATTTGGCCAACTGTCTGCAATACCTTGTCTAATTGGATCAACTTGGTAATTCATCTCAAATGTCGGAATATGCTTCTTGATCTCCTGTGCAATTTGCTCTGGCTCAAAGCTCATTGCTGTGACGTTAAAGGCGTTACGGTGTTGTAATGTAGACGCATCTGCTTCCATCAAATTAATGATAGCGTTGAGTGCATCTGGCATGTACATCATATCCATATAAGTACCTTTTTGAATGTATGAGGTGTAACGTCCATTTTTAATTGCCTCATAATAAATTTCCACAGCATAGTCGGTTGTTCCCCCACCTGGAGGTGTTACGTAGGAAATCAGCCCTGGGAAGCGTACACCGCGTGTATCTACTCCGAATTTTTGGTAGTAGTAATCACACAACAATTCTCCAGAAACCTTATTCACCCCATACATGGTAACAGGACGCTGAATTGTGTCCTGAGGTGTATTATCTTTTGGTGTTGTTGGCCCGAATGCACCGATTGAACTTGGTGTAAAAAATTGGCAATTAAGTTCTCTTGCTATTTCTAGTGCATTCACCAGTCCGCCCATGTTTAAATTCCAAGCGAGCAATGGCTTTGCTTCCGCTGTCGCAGACAACAGAGCTGCCAAATGCATAATGGTATCCACCTTGTACTTTGTAGCAATATCGTGCATAGCCTTTGCATCTGTTACATCTAAAATCTCAAATGGTCCCTCTTGCCCCTCAACCTGGCGAATATCAGTGGCAATCACGGATTCTGTTCCGTATACACTCCGTAATTTTGTGACCAATTCTGAGCCAATTTGTCCAAGCGCTCCTGTTACCATTATTCTTTTCATATGGGTTGACCCCTTTCGTCCTGTTGTTCCTTTTGCTCAGTAGGGTTAAATGATTCCCATTTCCTTACCTACTTTTTTGTAAGTGGCCAACGCTTGATCTAACATTTCTTTCGTATGCGCCGCAGTTGGCATATTGCGGACACGTCCCGTTCCTTTAGCAACCGTTGGGAATACAATAGCTTTTGCATAAACGCCTTCTTCATACAATCGCTTACTAAATTCCTGTGTTTTTATTTCATCCCCAATAATGCAAGGTGTGATTGGAGTCTCGCTCTCTCCGATATTAAAACCGAGCTCTTTCAAACCCTTTTTCAGGTAATTACCATTCTCCCAGAGGCGATCATGTAATTCGGTGCTTTCTGTCAAAATGTTAATTGCTTTGGTAATCGCTGCGACATCTCCTGGTGTAAGTGCAGTGGAGAATAGGAAAGGTCTACTACGTACTTTAAGCCAATCAATTAGCTCTTGTTTACCAGCTACATAACCACCTACTACCCCAATCGCTTTTGACAGCGTTCCGATCTGGAAGTCTACCTTGTCAGATAAGCCAAAATGCTTAACGGTTCCCGCCCCTTTACCAAGAACGCCAGATCCATGAGCATCATCCACATACGTGATTAAATCGAATTCCTCAGCAATTTCTACAATTTCTGGTAGCTTGGCAATATCTCCATCCATAGAGAAAACACCATCTGTAATCACCATGATTTTATTGTACAGACCAGATTCCTTCGCCTCTTTTGCTTTTTGACGAAGATCATCCATGTCAGAATGGTTATAACGGATCGTTTTGGCTTTAGATAGACGGCATCCATCGATAATGGATGCATGGTTTAATTCATCTGATAGAATTGCATCATTTTTATCCATCACGGCTGAAATGGCAGCCATATTACAGTTAAACCCAGACTGGTAAGCAATAGCCGCCTCGGTATGTTTAAATTCTGCTAATGTGTTTTCTAAAGTAATATGGATATCCAATGTCCCGTTAATTGTACGAACGGCACCTGCTCCAACACCATACTTTGCAATCGCTTGGTATGCTGCTTCCTTCAAGCGTTCATCTGTTGCCAAACCCAGATAGTTGTTGGAAGAAAGGTTAACCAGTTTTTTGCCTTTAATGGTAATAACAGCCCCGTTGGCACTCTCCAAAGGATCAATAACGTTATATAGGCCCTTGCTTTTAAGTTCTGCTAAATTTCCTTGTAAAAACTCTTGCAACCCTCTGCTGGACATCCTTTTATCCCTCCATAGGTATCTTGGTTTTTTATCTTTTCATAAATACGATACTACCCATTACATTTGGTAAGGAAGACAGGATTACCACTCTTCCCAGAGAAAACAAATGTCCTCTCTGTACGTACATAATGATGTTGTTTTAACCGCGTAATCATCTTCCTATTCTAGTTTTAAAAGTACCACATGATCCCCATAATGTCCACACACCAAACACAATATTTTTCAGTATCATCAGTTAATTCACAGTAATCAGTCACTATAACCCTTTGATAGCAAGAGTTTCACTCCACAGACATGTTTTCTGAATAATCAAACATCATTATCGCTATGTATTTCTAGGGAATACATTTGTCTTTTTTATTTTATGCCGTCCCGTTTTCAATATAAGCTTTGTATGTCTTTTTCAAAAGGACATTTTTGACAAGACAACTAGGCAACCAATCACTAAAATATTTCCATAAACTGACCCTAATCCAGACAAAAGAACCCAAGTAAAGGACTTATCTGCTTGTCCAATACTTGGGTTGCCTGCCAAACAATATGCTCCTAGGCACTTACCCCGGCATAGGCTATCTTTTTCGACGGTTCATTCCTTCAATCTCTACAACCTCTACATAATGACGAATCCGTTCCAGAATTCGGCGCGCCTTCGTTACTTCGATACGTGAACCATTACTGATGGCAAAATGCTCTTCCAATTCTTCGAGAGAATAGTTAGAAGCAAATAAAGTTGGTAGATGATTGTTAATTCGCTGATTTAAAATGACCCCAATCACTTCATCACGAATCCACGGAGTTACATTCTCCGCTCCTAGATCATCTAGGATCAAAACAGGAATCTCTTTTAGTAGTTCCAGTTTACCAACATAGGATTGATCGGAGAGGGATTCTTTCAACTCTCTAATGAAGTCTGGGACATAGACCATTAAGGAAGAAATGTTACTCTCCGATAGTTCACGTGCGATAGCAGCCATCAGATAGCTCTTGCCAACCCCAAAGCCCCCGTGAACATACAGGCCTCGTGCTGCTTGCTTCTTATCGCCTTTCATTTCTCGACAGAAACGCATCGCCTGACGAATCGCTTCTTTATTGGAATCATTCATATCCATATGATGAAAACTAGCTTGAAGTGTTTCTTCAGACACATAGTAGCTTCGCATCATTTTACGTGTACGAAGTGTCTCATCGTAAGCTAATTGCTTTTCACAGGGACTTAGAGCGGACACAATGTGTTTGTTTTGCACCTGCAGCTTATTCGTATGCCCCTTTACCAAATTAGGACATTCAGACAGCCCAGGACAATTCTCACAATAATAGTGCTCCTTCACCGATTCATACACTGCTGAAAGAGAGCGAAACAAATCTTCCCTAGTTAATTCAGGATGCTTCTGCTGAAAGGATTTTAGATAGAGAGACGAACGCATCATTTTATCCAATTGTTCATCTGGACTTAAAATATGACGTGGAGTTCGTTTCGCCAACTCCTCCATAAACTGACGCAAAGGTTCCATCTAATGTTCGTCCCCCTTCTTCGGCTGTCGTAGTGATTCGTACAATTCTTTCAGCTCTGGATCATCCATAATGGTTTTTTTCACTTGTTTGACGCGTTTTTTCCGATCAGTATCAACTGCCTCTGCTTCCTCACGATCCAACTGTCGCTGTACAGCAGCAGGTAGCTTATCCTGCAACAATGCTCGCGAATTACTGCGCCGACCCCGGTTAGAGGATAATCCACCTTTAGACGACCCCACTGGAGATTGAGCCGTTTGATTCTCCATAGCCTGATTCTTGGCTTCTGCCCGCTCTAAAATGACCCTCACTGCTTCATCCACGGTGGAAATCGCTTTAGCTTTCCAGCTATCTCGAATGGTTTCTACGTAAGCTTTTGGTAGTTCCATTTTCGTTTCACGCATCGCGTATAACAACAAAGCATTTACGACCTCTGCCGGCATTGAATCTCCGAAGACCAAGCTCTCCGCCCGTTCTAAATACGCACGCGAAATTCTACCTCCCACCGCTTGTTCTAATATGATCAGCGGTGAAAGCTCTCGACAGACTCGTAGAAAGACTTCCGTTCCCGGAGCTGGTATTTTCCCAGGGCAGAGATGTTCCAAATAGCCATCAGCTAATGAACGTCGCTCACGCGTCAGCTGGTTATCTACATATCGCTCGCGTAGTCGTTTACGCAATAGTTCTGTGCTCAGAGCTCCTTTTGAATCAAAAAGATTCCAATCCCGTAGCTCTTGACTTAATAAATAGCTGTCCACTTGATAAAAAGAGAGTAACTGATAAAAAAACGGAATGGTTTCCTGTGTTACTACCTTAGAGGCTTGTACATGACTAGGTAGGCTAGCTCGTAAAAAGGATAAATCCAACTGTTTATCTGGCTCCGCTTCATAATGATTAGCGAGGGAGGCTGTAGGGTGCTTTTCTTGCATGTGAGCAAAAAATCGATCTGTTTCCGACCCAGGACGTATTTCCAGCTCAGAGGCTGACAAATTGTGATATACCTCATAAAAACGCTTGGTTACATCTTCTTCATACGGATACTCCTCCGCTAGATTACTCCATAGCTGGTCAGCATAGGTACGACGAAGCTGTTCGTATTTGACTTTTCCAACTTGATTGAGCAACATAACAGGAAGGATATCTTCCTGAAAAAATTGAGCGGGAGTTAGCGGTGGCAAGACGATATACTCATAAAAAAAGTCATGTTCGCGATTCTCACGACGACGGACCTTTAATAAATCCATCGCTTCTAGACGTTCTCTGGCTTGCAATAGGCGATCCAACGGCAAGGATGTCATCATCATCAGACTCCGGTGCGTCCCTTCGCTTGCTGCTCCACTCTTTTCATCCACCTCGTGCATTAATAATTGATACAACGAATAGGATGATACCCCTAGTAAGGGCAAATAAAGATGGGTAACGAATCCCATCTCTATCATACTCAGCGGCCTTATGAATCTCACTAAATAGCGATCGTTGGGCGCAAGTTCGTTCCACATGACACGCATCGACCAAAACCCTTCCTTACGTTCATAGTTTCTCTATTATATCATTTCTTCTGTCGTGTTACGTAGGAGAGGTTTGGAAGCTTAGAGAAAAAAATGTTTTTTATTCTGGTTTATTCATTTTAGGCGGCTGATTCCGCGCTTGTTCCAAAAGCTCTTCCAATTCTCGCATAAATACGTTAATATCTTTAAATTGACGATAAACGGAAGCAAAACGAACATAAGCTACCTCATCCACATGGTAGAGGCGCTCCATGACCATTTCTCCTACTTCTTTGCTAGGAACCTCAGCTTTTCCCTGGCTACGTAGTTCTCGTTCGATTTCATTTACAATATTCTCTAATATCTCCAATGTCACAGGCCGCTTTTCGCAAGCACGAATCAACCCACGTAAAATTTTATCACGGCTATACTCTTCTCTTGTTCCATCCTTTTTAATAATTAACAGTGGTGTTTCTTCCACCATTTCAAATGTAGTGAATCTTCTGCCGCAGTCTTCGCACTCTCGACGGCGTCTGATTGATTTGTTGTTATTAAATGGGCGGGAATCCAATACCCTTGTCCCATTGAATTCACAAAATGGGCAACGCATTAGCCATCATCTCCAAAATGATTACTCAGTTAGATCAACATCATTCTAAAAAAGAAAGACTTGATTTTATTCAATAAATTTGCGTGTAAATTATTGAAGTTTTTCTTTAGAGTCCCATATCCAGTAAGGTTAGTCAAGGGAAAAGCGAATATCCTATTCCCATTTGTCCATAATTTTTTTAAAATGAGATAGTATCTAACAGCAAGGGAGGGTTCTTGCATGCGCCTAGTCTCGTTGCGACATGTTCAACCTGGGATGAAATTGGGAAGGACCGTTTTTACAGATGATGGAAAAGTCCTGCTTGGGGCAGGTATGCAGCTGAGTGAAAGATTGGTAAGTGGTCTACAACGCATGGGAATTGATTCCGTCTATATTGATGACCCGCACACATCAGATATTGAGGTAGAAGATGTTATACGACCAGAGACAAGGCAAGATGCTTTGGAAGTCATACATAAAACCGTGCAACAACTGCGTAATACCAATAAAGTTGCTCGTCGGGTCTCTGTCAAAGATATGGGTATGCATTTCCAGCAGGTCTTTCATAAGATTTTAAATGATCTATCTGGTGCAAAAGATGTCATGATTCATCTAGCTAACATCTCCTCTCACTCGGGAGCAATGTATCATCACAGCGTTAACGTCGCCGTCATGGCTACAGCTGTTGGCATGTCACTTGGCTACAACACGACCCAATTACGTGATTTGGGGATCGGGGCCTTGTTACACGACATCGGAAAAACAGCTTTGCCAAAAGAATTGTTGGACAAGACCGACCGTTGGAACGAAGCTGAAATGGAGCAGGCCAAAGAGCATACGCGTCTTGGATTTGATATCATTCGAAAACAACACGATATTTCGTTATTGTCTGCTCACGTTGCTTTTCAGCATCATGAACGGATGGATGGAAGTGGCTATCCGCAACAACTGCAGGGTGACAAGTTCCATGAGTATGCGCAAATCGTAGCTATTTGTGACGTGTATGATTCTCTAACTACCCCAAGACGTTGGAGAAAACGCTATATGCCACAAGATGCCCTTGAATACCTGCTTGGTTCAGGTGGCTATTTGTTCCAACATCACTTGGTGGATGCCTTTCGCAAGCATATCGCTGTCTTTCCACTGGGTAGCGGCGTCGTACTCAATAACGGAGAAAGCGGCGTAGTCTGTAAAGTAGATCCAGAATGCTGTCATCGTCCAACGATACGCATTTTGCGGGATGGGCGTGGCAATGACTTGCTTACCCCGTACGAAGTTAATTTGAAATATAATTTAAAATTATTTATTACGCAATTTGAAGATGAAACATTATTTACTTTTATGGAATCTAAGCATATTGCACCGGAATTTTAAATCATCTAGTTAATTTTACAATCAGCAAAACTCCCTCCTAATTGATAATGAGAGGGAGTTTTGTTTTGTTTGACTTAGATCAATTATCGTTGGTTTTGCTGATAAAACTGATACATTAGCTCTGCCGCTTCTGCGCGCGTTATGATTTTATTTGGCCCTACATTTGTTCCTTTTGGTGTTTTCAGATAACCTAACGCATACGCTAGTGTATAAGCAGGTACTTGTTCTGCTGTTACGTCTGGATAAGGGGATTGAAAGACATCAGGCTTGGATAGTAGCGGTCCAAATCGTAATGCTTTCATGAAAATTTCTAGCGCTTCATTACGTGTAATGGCTCGATCAGGCTCAAAGCGAGCTGTGGGTGGAATGATTTTAAGTTGAGAGGCCTGGGAAATAGCACTGTAATATGGATGGGTTGTAGGTACATCCGAGTACGTATAAGGTTTCTCATCATCATCATCATCATCATCTAACATATGCGCCCGAACCAACTCATTTGATATTCCAAGCATCCATCCCACAAATTGAGCTCTAGAAACTTCTTTATCTGGCTCTAGCTTTCCATCTTCCAAGATGAATAAACCTCTATTTAGCATATCTTGCAAGGCTTCCTCACTTTTGTGTCCCTCGATATCACTAGCCGATTCATCTCTACTAAATCCCCATGGTTCTACTAATTCTCCAGTTACTCCGTTTACATGTTTTTCCTCCCCTACATAACGATAGACGAGCTGTATAGGAATCTCTTCAGTTGACTCCTTCTCGGACGCCTCTACCTTTGCAATATAGAAAGGAGCTTTATAATACGTAAGCATTAGTTTTTTCTCTTTGATCTCTTTCTCTATCGCTTTTTCCTTGGATAACGTATTCTCTTCGAAAGCATCACCGTTTCGCCAAGGTGCAACATTCTCTTCCCCATTTAGCCAAATAGAACTTACTTCGTTATGATATTTATCTACTTCAACCTCAATCCCTAGGTCATCAATCGGGGTACCTTTATATAAATAACCAAATCTGAACGAGTAGGCTCGATCCTCGTCGCTTATACCAAAACGCTCTTCATCTGTTCTTAAATAAAGCTGCCCAGTATGATCAGGATAGATGCTTTTGACCAGTTCGATAGCGACCTTTTCTGCTGCTTGTTTATCAACTGCTCTTTTCTCTGACTCTTGAGAATTTCTGCTATTTCCACGTGAACTATTCCGTTTTGAATAATTAATTAATTGAGCATTGTCATTTATTTTAATTCTAATCTCATCACTTTGATCAGTAGAAATGAACCTGAATCCCCAGTCCTGTGTTTTAGCACCAGTAGAGTCTACACTGGAGCCCCCCCCACTCGAACCATTAAATATCCAACCGTTAGCTAGTTTTTTTCCCCATTCGATAGCAATTTTTTCTGCTTGCTCTTTGCTGATTTTTGAAGGTGCTTGATTTTTTTCATAAGTGATTTGATCGCCTAATGGGATTATTTTATTGCTAGCTTCCGCTTTAGCACCATTTGGACTAATCGCCTCTCCGCTATTTGCATCTAAGAATCTGGCACTATTGTTACCATATTTATAAACAGGAGTATACGTTATGTGTCCGCTCTTCCTGCTTTGATACCTGTCCAATTCCATGTATCGTACCTGTGGGTCTAGTAGACTCTTTAGTTTTTTCTCTGCTTGTTCTATGGAAATAGATGACTTGGAAGAAGGAATTTTTCCGTCATCCCACGTAAGTTCATAGGACGTGATTTCACCATTAGCATCCATTTTAATCGTTACTCCATTTTCAATGAATGGAATTCCATCAGACATACGTGTATAGACAAATGTGAAACTTTTGTTGTTTGTCAATGGAACAATTTCATTTGCTTTACTCAAAGAGTCTTTTTTCGCTTTAGCCACCTTTTCAATAAAAGCCCCTGCCGTTTTTTCTGCTTCTTTCTCACTAACTGTCTTTTTAGCTGGTTTATTGTTGCGTTCATATTTATGAAATCTAATTAGTTCTCCTGTTTGAGCATCTACTGTTGTATAAATGAATTTGTCGCTTCTTTTATCACTTGTCTCCCAGCTTATCGACCAGTATGGTGAGTTTGTCAGCTCGTCATCTTTTTCAAATCGAGAATTTCTGATTTTGTACTCCGCAGGAATGGTAATCCATTGTTGCACACGTTCTTCCACTTCTTTTTGCGTTAAAAGCTTGCTATAAGACACTTTCTTCTCTTTTGCATATAAAACCGAAGCGCTTCCAGAAATCTCAAATGGAGCCACCAACGTACCCGCAACTAACACACATCCACTACTGGCTGCTATCCACTTACGTAATGATAACCTACTCATCTAATCCATCCTCCCTTTCTTGTACATCACATTGCAACTATTTAATTATAACAATATTTTACAATATAAGGACAAATCAAATTCTGCAAAATCAATCACCAGAATGATTTTGCAAGATTTTTGGGAAAGGACATGAAAAAGCTGATTTCAGCACTTATGAAATCAGCTTTTTTCTAAATTCAAATAACAATTATTTTTCAGAATTAAAATGCCAAATGAAGCCAAAGATTATCCGTGTGTACTACCTGTCAAAATACGTTTCGATTGATTTACATGCTCTGACACATGCTTTACCAAATCAAGCACACGGCAGGAATACCCCCACTCATTATCGTACCAAGCAATGACTTTCACATGCTTATCACTCATCACCATGGTAGACAGGCCATCGATGATTGAGGAATTTTCATTGCCATTAAAATCAGTAGAAACAAGAGGTGCATCTGTATAGCCTAGATAGCCTTTTAAAGCCCCTTCGCTTGCTTCGCGCAATACCCGATTGACCTCTTGTGTAGTGACATTTTTAGAGATTTGTACCACCAAATCGACCACGGAAACATTTGGTGTGGGCACACGTAAAGCAAAACCATTTAGTTTACCATTTAGTTCTGGCAATACTTTACCTACCGCTCTCGCTGCTCCAGTTGTTGTTGGAATGATGGATTGGGCACAAGCACGTGCACGGCGTAAATCCTTATGTGGATTATCTAGATTCACCTGATCATTCGTATAGGAATGAATGGTAGTCATAAGCCCTGATTGGATCTGAAAGGCCTCATGCAACACTTTAGCTACAGGCGCTAGACAATTGGTCGTGCAGGATGCATTTGAAACAATATGGTGTTGTTCATGATCGTATTGATCTTCATTGACACCCATTACAATAGTCGCATCCTCGTCTTTGCCTGGTGCAGTAATAACTACTTTTTTGGCACCGCTTTTTATATGCTTCTCAGCACCTTTACGATCTGTGAATTTTCCGGTTGCTTCCACAACCACCTCCACTCCAAGCTTTCCCCATGGCAGGTTCAAAGGATCACGATCGGATAATACCAGAGTGTTTTTTCCATTAATGACAATGCGATTACCATCTACAGTAACGTCATGAGCTAAGGTCCCATGAACGGAATCATATTTTAATAAATGAGCCAGAGTTTCGGGAGGATAGCTAGCGTTAATAGCCACAACCTCGATGGATGGATCTTGGATCGCTTTGCGAAAAACCATGCGCCCAATACGTCCAAACCCATTTATCCCGATTTTAATTGTCATTATGTTGCCCCTCCCTGAAATAAGTTACTCTAATCACTATTAATAATATATTAAGTATGTCATATTTGACAATGTGTTTTACTTAAAAACAACAAATTTGGGCAGTTGGTTATTTTATCTGCCCAAGTAACGATAATAAGCTACTCTAAAAAAGAATGAAATCACGGTTTCCAGCTTAGCGGGACAAGCCGGCTACTCAGTCGCTCATTTTCATGCTTTATTTCTTAAACATGTGGGATTTCCACCCTATGAGTACATAAAAAGACGCCGGTTAGCAAAAGCAGTCTCTCTACTTTGTACCTCTACTCTAGGCATTTTAGATATTGCAGTTACTTTAGGCTTTGAATCACAGGAGTCCTTTACTCGTGCCTTCAAAAAGGAATATCTCATGACACCTGCTGTCTATCGCCGCTATATGCAAGCACTTCTTTTCAAACAGGAGGAGTTTTCTATGAATTCAATCTCTACAAATCCAAAACCCACTGGCTGGATGTTACAAGGTGCCAATCCCTGGGCCTATGAGATGGGAGTGGATATAATATAATATCATTCACCACGGTACATGTTCAGACTATCTTCGTTCTAAACAACCTCATCCAGAAGGATTTGGCACGATGATGCAGATGTTTCAGCCACACAAATATCGAGGTAAGCGCATGCAATTAACAGGATTTATTCAAACGGAGTCTGTGACAGGCTGGGCAGGCTTTTGGATGAGAGTGGATGGAAGTGAAGAGGAGATATTACAGTGTAAAAGGGGATAAATAAGTTTTTCAACATCAGCTAAATGAGCTAGCCAAAAAGGAAGGTTATGACTACAGCCAAATAGCCTCTCTACTGGATTATCATTATTTATTTGAAGCTCTGTTACATTTATTTGGTGAAATGCCGAGAAAAAATCTGCAAGTTGTTTAGCTAGATTCTTTTTTTCAGTAGCTGATAATGTGTCAAAATGCTCTCTATCCAAAGGCTGCAAGCTTTTTAGTAGTCTTTCTTCCTTCTTGATCTGTACGCGAAGCTTCTTTTCTTTAGCAAATCGAAATACTAGCTGTTCGTTAACGATACATGGTGTATTATCCCAACCGCATTCTTCTCGATAGGTGCTGATAATCAATTGGGGCATTTCTTGTTGAATCCATGTATAGAAGTCCATTTATAACACCCCTCCCAACTACTCGGTTCCATAATAAAACAGCTCCCTGACCGATTACCATCAGGGAGCAAGATTAGGAAAGCTATTCTTGTACACTTCTTTATATCGATCTTCATAATACAAAACACGTTGGACATAGTGACGTGTCTCCCCAAACGGGATATCTGAGATCGTTTCACGTGTCCCTTCCCACCGCTTATTTTGTATCCAATTTTTCACATTCCCTTGCCCTGCGTTATAAGCAGCTAATGCAACTACTTCATTACCTTTAAACATTTGTAACAAATAAGCTAGGTACCAGGTTCCTAAATTAATGTTAGTCGCAGGATGTTCTAAATCAGCAGGATACAACATTTCCAGCTTGCCCTGAGACTGTATCCACTCTGCTGTGTTTGGCATCAATTGCATTAAACCGACTGCTCCTTTTTTCGAAACCAGGTCCGGCTTAAATTTCGATTCAGATCGAATAACCGCAAGCACAAGGTATGGATTTACTTCGTATTTCTTACTAACTAATTTTATTTGTTCCTCATATTTGATCGGGTACATCAATTTCCAAACAAAGGAGGAGTTTAGTAACAGATAGATGATAATAAAAACGGAAAACAAGAGAATAGCAGAGCGTAGCGTTTTCATGGGATTATCTCCGAAAGCAAGCTAGTCACCAAATCATCAACCTGCTTCTGAGTGTCTGAGCGGCTCCCTTGGTTGTCGATTACATAATGAGCTATTTTACGCTTTTCTTCAATATTCATCTGAGCACGCAAGCGCTTTGTCGCCTGTTCCTCGTCAAATTCATCACGTTCCATTAATCGTGTAAACTGTACGGATTCCGGTACGTAAACAACCACAACTCTGTCTACCATATAGGTAAGCTTGCTCTCATACAATAGCGGAATGTCCATAAAGACAAGCCGCTCCCCACGTTCTTGTGCTAGAGTAGCTTGTAGACGCATCTCTTTGCGTACTTCTGGATGAACGATTTCATTTAAAATCATTCGTTTTTCTCTATCGCTAAAGATAATTTCCCCTAGTACCGCACGATCTAAAGCACCCGTCTCATCCAAAACACTAGTGCCAAAGTGCTTGACGATGCCTTTATAAGCGGGCTTGCCCACCTCTACCACTTCTCGGGCAATAAGATCCGCGTCGATAACGGTGACTCCCCGTTCACGCAACATGGCTGCAACAGTGCTTTTTCCGCTCGCAATTCCTCCTGTTAGACCCAAAATCACGCTATCTCCTCCTTCCCGATAAGCGGTCTATTTTTGACAGGATGGGCAAAAGTGCGTTCCGCGTCCTCCTACAACAATTTTAACAATCTCTGTGGAGCAACTCGGACACAACTCTCCTTTTTTCCCGTAAACCTTTAATACTTGTTGGAACATCCCCATTTCGCCTTGTCCATTTACATAGGATTTAATGGAGCTACCCCCAGCATCAATCGCTTCTTGTAGGGTCTGTACAATACTTTTATGCAAATTCTCTATTTGATCATCAGTCAATGTATTTGCTATCCGCTCTGGATGTATATTAGCTCGGAAAAGAGCCTCGTCCACATAGATATTCCCCAAGCCCACCATAAATTCCTGATTTAATAACAACGGTTTGATTTTAGTAGTCTTACGTTTTAACATGCTTGTAAGTAAAGTAGGCGTAAAGGCTTCATCTAAAGGCTCGGGTCCCAGCTTTTTAAGTGGCTCCACCTCTTGTTCCTTACCTAATGGAATAACATCCATCGTACCAAATTGACGCACATCCCGATAGCGTAGCTCCGTTCCATCCGTGAAATGAAAAATCACATGCGTATGCTTTTCGATCTCTTCGGAGGCTTGATAAACTCCATATCTTCCTTCCATACGCAAATGTGAAATCAACACATCCTGATCGAGAATAAATTTAATAAATTTGGCTCGCCGTTCAACAGCATGAATGGTTTGTCCGACCAAAACCGATTTAAATTGTTCCACATCGGCAGGACGCCGAATAATCCGTGGTAATAATACACTCACCCGTTCAATCGTCTTGTCCAACACCAGTGTTCTTAGTGTGCGAACGACGGTTTCTACCTCTGGTAGTTCTGGCATCAGATGTCCCTCCTACTTGGCGTCATACCAGGTTTCCCCATAATTTACATCTACTCTAAGTGGAACGTCCAGTTGAAGAGCGTTCTCCATTACGTTAGCTACCAGCTTTTGCATCGTTTCTAATTCATCCTCTGGGACTTCAAACACCAATTCATCGTGTACCTGAAGAAGCATGCGACTTTTTAGCTGATTCTCGGCAAGGGCCTCTTGCATCCGGATCATCGCAAGTTTAATAATATCAGCAGCCGTTCCTTGAATAGGAGTGTTCATAGCGGTACGCTCTGCAAAAGAACGTAGATTAAAGTTTTTACTTGCAATATCCGGTAGATAACGACGGCGGTGCAGTAGTGTCGTCACGTAACCATCCTTTTTTGCCTGATGCTTAATCTCTTCCATGTAATTCTGAACACCTGAAAAAACATCAAAATAGCGGGCTATAAATTCAGCCGCTTCCTTACGCGATATATTTAAATTCTGCGATAAACCAAAATCACTAATTCCGTAAACAATTCCAAAGTTAACAGCCTTCGCTTGACGACGCATCATGGAGGTTACTTCGTCTTCACTTACTCCGAATACATCCATCGCTGTGCGAGTATGAATGTCCATGTTATTTACGAAAGCGTCAATCAGGTTTGGATCCTTCGAAATATGCGCTAAAATTCGTAGCTCGATCTGTGAATAATCAGCAGCGAGGATATAGCAGTTTTCGTTTGTTGGTACAAATGCTTTTCTGATTTTACGCCCCTCTTCCAAACGGATCGGGATGTTTTGGAGGTTCGGCTCCGTGCTGCTTAGCCGTCCGGTAGCAGTTGTGGCTTGATTAAAGCGAGTATGCACTCTACCCGTTTTGCCATGAATCTCTTTTAATAGCCCTTCAATATACGTAGAACGTAGCTTGCCTAATTGACGATACGTAAGAATATCTATAACGATCGGATATCTTTGAGCCAGCTTCTCTAGTACATCTGCGCTGGTAGAATAACCTGTCTTGGTTTTCTTCTCAGGTGGAATTCCCATGCGTTCAAACAGTATTTCACCTAGTTGCTTCGGAGAATTTATGTTAAACGTAGTACCCGCTTGCTCATAAATTTTTTCAGTCAAAGCCTCTAATTGTCTATCTAGCTCTTCGCCCATCTGATGCAGCTGCTCCCGATTAACCAGAACACCGATCTCTTCCATATCGGCAAGTACGAGACTAAGAGGCTGCTCAATATTTGTGTAAAGCTCTGTTAATTGGTTAATCGTTAGCTCTTCTTTTGCTTGAAGGACGCTTTGCCACAAAGCTTGCGCCTTACGTGCTACGTGTTCACTAATGAGTTCCATGGACGGCAGGCTTCGCTTTGCCCCTTTACCATAGATATCCTCATCAGATGCTACCTTTACAGACGAGAATTTGGCAGTAGCATCTGACAGAGTAGGATTGCTCTCACTTGCATTAATTAAATAGGAAGCAAGGAATAAATCAAAATCAATTCCCTTTATATCCATTTCATGCCAGCAAAGACCTACCGTTTCACGCTTTCCATCGAAGACCCATTTTTGTTTTGAAGCATCTTGTAACCATTCTGTAAAGGCTGTCCAGCTTTTAGCCGTTTCATAAGGAATGAATAAAGCTTGTTCTTCTGTAGCTAAACCAAATCCAACAATTGGCGCATAATGATAGTTCTCTCCGTCCATCTCTACCACCAAGCTCATTGGAGATGTCAATAGAGGCTCATAATCGGCCAGATTAGCTTCTTCGACCATGGTATAAGTAAAAGGCTTATCTGATAATGAAGTGTTCGCTGTAGAGCCTTCAGCCGCTTCTGCGCTACCTTGTCCATAGCTATCAGCAATGCTGCTACCACCTTTTACCTTAGACAGTAGCGATTTAAATTCCATCTTTTTGAAGAACTCAATTAGCTCATCAGGCTGGTATCCTGTGTATTGTGAATCAGCAATACTCATGGCAACCGGAGTATCTCGCATAATGGTTGCTAGTGATTTACTCATTTTTGCTTGCTCTACATTGTTGCGTAGATTTTCCTGCAATTTTTTGCCAGACACCTGATCGATGTTAGATAGAACCTCTTCAACAGAACCAAATTGGTGCAATAATTTAAGTGCCGTTTTCTCTCCTACACCTGGGACACCTGGAATATTGTCGGAGCTATCACCCATTAACCCTTTCAAGTCAATGATCTGTTCAGGCTTTAAACCATATTTTTCAAAGATTTCTTCTGTAGAATATAGCTCGATTTCGCTTATACCCTTTCGAGTAATAGCTGTAGATACATGCGGAGACACCAGCTGTAGCATATCTTTATCCCCGGTGATTACAGTTGTTTTTATCTGTTCATCTTCCGCACGCAATGTTAGCGTTCCAATGATATCATCAGCTTCATAGCCTTCTAATTCAAATCTCTTTATCGAAAACGCGTCTAATAACTCTCGAATTAATGGAAATTGCTCAGATAATTCAGAGGGCGTCTTAGCGCGACCTCCCTTGTACTCTGTATATTCAGAGTGGCGAAATACCACTTTACCTGCATCAAAAGCTACTAGAATATGAGTCGGTTTCATTTCATCTATTACTTTTAGCAACATGGTCGTAAAACCAAGTACTGCATTCGTGTGAAGTCCTTGTGAGGTGGACAGTAGCGGCAACGCATAAAAGGCACGGTTGGCGATACTATTCCCATCAATCAGCACAAAATGGCTCATGTACGTCCGACCCCTTTCTGTTAATTCATTACCTTTCATCTTACCACAGGTAGACCTAAAAGAAAAAAGGAAACTGGGTAATCACGTAACCAAGGAGAGTCCGTTACATATCAGCTTTTCAACATAGTTGTGAGTTGGTCTTTCCTCTTGTAAAATAAGGGCAGACTACATATGGTCTGACCACTGATTCCAGCTTGTTTTTTTCATTTTTTACATAACTATAACCGTCGTGACTGAGAGGATATTACAATCATGGAGAGACCCATCATACCGCCTTATTTTGCCTTATTTTTAGCTGTTTTAGCCATTTCAACTTCTGCTATCTTCGTTAAACTATCATCGGCGCCTGCACCAGTCATTGCTACCTATCGCCTGTTGTTTTCCGTTGTATTGACCGTACCCTTTATGTTTATAAACAAAGGTACTTGGCGCGAAATCATTCAATTTACCAGAAAGCAATGGATATTAAGTATTCTATCTGGAGGTTTCCTTGCCGCTCATTTCCTGCTCTGGTTTGATTCGCTGAATTATACTTCCATCGCTAGTTCTACAGTACTCGTTACGCTCCAACCTCTATTTGCCTTTATCGGTGGCTATTTTCTATTTAAAGAACGCCTGAGTAAACTAGCTATGGCTGGTGGCATTTTTGCTATCGTGGGTAGCTTCGTAATTGGTTGGGGAGATTTTCGTGTAGGAGGAATGGCCCTATACGGAGATCTGCTAGCATTACTTGCAGCATTTATTGTGACACTTTACTGGCTGATTGGACAGTACCTTCGACGTGGTGTTTCATCAACAGCGTATAGCTTTGCTGTCTACCTCATTAGTTCTGTCTTTTTACTTGGACACAGTTTATTTTATGGTCATCCACTTACAGGATATCCACTCGCGGACTGGGGATGGTTTATCTGTTTAGCTTTCTTCCCTACTCTGCTTGGCCATTCTATTTTGAATTGGGTCATTAAATGGTTAAATACAACCACGGTTTCCGTAGGGATTCTTTTTGAACCGATTGGTACCTGCATTCTTGCTTATATCATATTTGGTGATATTGTTACCTTGCCACAATGGATTGGCGGCTTCATCATTCTGTTCGGGATTTTCCTTTTTATCCGCTTTAACAAGCCAAAGGAGGAACTGAATCAAAATGAAACGACGTAATTTTAGTAAAGGAATGGGTGAATATATAGCTAACCTTCCCAGATGGGGAAAAGTGATTTGGACAATTGTGCTTGGATATATGGTCGCCCGAGTGATTCATTTTTTATGGTGAAAATAGTAAAAATCCCTTGTTTTTTGACAAGGGATTTTTGTTTTTGTCTAATGAATATCTTTTTTGGCAAAATTACCACCAGTTACATCAGAAACATGCTCAATGGCGATGAAGGCATTGTCGTCAATCTCTTGAATAATGGCACGAAGCTTAGCCACTTCCAAACGCGTCACCACACAATAGATCATTTGTGTCTCTTCCTTGCTGTATCCACCTCGTGCGTAGACATAAGTTGTACTACGCCCCAAACGTGCATTGATCGCCTCAGAAATCTCTTCATATTCTTTCGAAATAATCGTTACTGATTTGGATTCGTTTAAACCCTCTACGACAACATCAATCAGTTTAAAGGCTATGTAATACGTAAAAATAGAATACATAGCAGAATCCCATTCAAATACAAAACCAGCCATGATAAAGATAAATACGTTAATAAACATGATGAGCTGCCCAACAGGGACTCTCGTTTTTCTAGATAGGAGAATCGCGACGATTTCTGTTCCATCTAATGTACCCCCAAAACGGATAACAAGACCTACACCCACCCCGAGAATAACTCCACCAAACATAACGGCGAGCATTTTTTCATTCGTAAATGCGGGTACATGATGGAGCATGGAAGTCGTCAATGACATGATTGCGATTCCATACAAAGTAGAAATAGCAAAGGTTTTACCGATTTGCTTGAAGCCTACAATCAAGAATGGCAAGTTGAAGAAGAAGAGAAATAATCCCAATGGTAAATTGGTAATGGAAGACATCATAATGGAGATACCAGCAATTCCTCCGTCAATCACTTTGTTAGGAACAAGGAATAGCTCCAGTGATACAGCCATCATAATGGCTCCAATGGTAATAAAAATAAACTTTAGTAAAAACGAAGATAGGGTCGTTTTTTTGTGCTGCTTAGCCATAGGTTTTCATCGCACTCCCTCTTTCTTTTGAATCGTCTCTAGTAGAAACCTAGTAATAATGATAGAAACATTTATAGTTGATTGCAACTTTTTTCAATTATTAATTATACTTTGCTTATAACCTATGCCTTATGAGAGAGTGGAGGTTTACTTAGTGTATTGGCAGTTTTTGGTGTAATTTACTACTTTCATTATCCAGCGGTTGATCGGTTTCTTCAGGCAATCGCTTACGAACAGTAGGTACTTCGCGCGGATCATAATCTAAATCAGAAAAAGAAAATACCCGCACAACCATCATGCCATGAATAGCTTTTGCTCGTATAAGGATTGGGTATGCGTAGCGATTTTGAAAACGAAAATCGGGACCATCCCAGCTAACTGTCGCGTCTCTACCTGGAGGTACATAAGCAACATTACGACTATGGGCATAACGCTGTAAAATTTTTAACCCCGACTTGTCCACTGCATTATATAAAGTAGAAGAAACCTGACAAATTCCTCCACCAATTCCTTCCGATAATTCCCCACGAACAATTACTGGAGCAGGTAAGTATCCCCTTTTTTTTGTTCTTTCTCCGACTGTTTGGTTAAAAGAGAATGTTTCTCCTGAGAACAACACCACATTGTCGATGGCTTTACTAGAGAGGGCAATATTACTAGCTCGATTCTTATTGCGAGGATTATAATAAGTAACATAAGCCCCAATCTGTTTTTGTGAAACCTCTTTCAATAATGAAGTATCTACTTTAGGTAGGACCGTACGAGTGGGGATTTGTAATTGAGTTTGTTCATTGGAATAAAAATAGGAAATAAATGATTCCATAAAAGCTTGACGATCTAAACGTTGTCCACGTTTTTCTGGGATGATTTTCCCATGTTCATCCCATCTAGCATTCACTGGAGCACGATACACTTGTCCCTCAAGCCTCGACATATGCGCTTCCAGTTTATAAATATCCAAAATAGGCAACTGTGTAAACGGAAGCATAAACGCTTTTCGGTCTATCGAGACGACATCCTGATTCATACTATGAGTAACTGGTACATTTCCTTGCAATTGTAAAACCAGCATCAAGCCTGCCATCAAACTAATCACAGAATCCAGCACCTCCCTCCTGTAGTATTAACAAGAGGTGATTATTTCACTCGATAGCTGATTACTCAGGAAATCTTTTTAACGTACAGGAAATCTTTTCAGTCAAAAATAGAGTGCTATAACTGTACTGGCAGTTTGGCACTCTATTTTTACTTTCATCATTATGAGATTGGATTGTCCAACGGTAACGTAACAGAAAACACAGAGCCAACACCCTCAGTACTGCTTACTGTAATTGATCCATGTAAAGACTCACATATGTGCTTCACAATAGCTAAGCCTAAGCCGGTTCCACCAGAGTCACGTGATCGTGCTTTGTCGACACGATAAAATCGCTCAAAAATACGCCCAAGATCACCTTCTGGAATTCCTATACCCGTATCAGCCACATCTAAGTAAAGATAATCCTCGTCTCTTTTTAGTTCAATCGTGATCTTGCCGCCCTCTGGTGTATAAGCAATCGCATTAGCCAGCAGGTTGAGTAAAATCTGTTGCAAGCAATCCTTATCAGCCCTTAGCATAATTCCTTGATCGGAAGGTAAAACGAGCTGAAGCTCTTTTCGTTGTAGTTGTTCCCGAAGTAAGACTGCTGTTTCTTGTATTAGCGGGTGCATCTCCACCTCGGTGTACGTCAGTGTTATTCGTTTCTGCTCAATTTTTGATAAATCTAGAATGTCACTAATTAATCGAAATAGACGCTCACTCTCATCGTAAATAATTTGCAAAAAATGCCTGCTAATCTCTTCATCTTTAAGCGCTCCGTCTAATAGCGTTTCCGTGAAACCTTTAATAGAAGTAATAGGTGTTCGTAACTCATGTGAAACATTGGCAACAAAATCACTGCGCATCTTTTCTAATCGGCGGATATCTGTAATGTCATTTAACACAGCCAGGACGCCTTTAATTTCTCCACGGTAATTCACATAAGACGAAAAATCAGCGTAGATTATCCGCTCTGTTGGGTAAAAAATATGAATCTCATCCCGCTTCCGTTCCCCCGTGCGCATTACGTCATCAATATGCTTACTAAAACCGTAATTATGCCCTGCTTCAAAATGTAATTTTCCTACTAATTCAGAACTAGATATGTTCAACATTTTTTCAACTGCATTATTAATAAGCTCAATTCGCCTATTCTCCGCGATTAAAATTACGCCGCTTGGCATCGTCGCCAGCACCCCTGTTAAGCGTTGCTGATTCTCCGATATCTGATACATCTGTTGCTCCAAGCTAGATGCCATAAAATTAATCGCTGTTGCCAATTGACCTAATTCATCACGTGGTTTAATTTTGACGCGACTCTCATATTGACGCTGCGTAATATTTCTCGCTACACGGATAATCTCCTCGATTGGTTTTGTAATACCATGAGAGATATGTGAACTGACAATACTCCCGATAATCAGAGTAATTACAAGTCCCATGACCAAACTAAACCACATCTGATGGACAGATTGAGTAATGGCTTGCATTGACATAGCTGAACGGACAGCCCCAACAACTTGTCCTGTTTTATTATCCTTTAATGGCACAGCCACATAGATCATCTGTTGATGCAACGTATCACTTTCCCGATGTGCGATTCCTACTTGCCCACGGAGGGCCGCTTCAATCTCTGACCGATGTGCATGATTTTTCAGTTTTTGGTCTACACCTGAGGTATCCGCCATTACTACTCCCAAAGGATTAACTACAGTGATACGTACCTCCATAGATTCAGTAAAATGCTGGATTTGGGCTTCTAAACGCTCTTGCTGAGTTAATATTTTTGGATCAATGATCGTTTCCGAGATAAATAAAGCTTCTTTTCTCAAAAGATCATATTGCATCTGTAAATAAGATTGTTCCATAACTTTTCCAATAAATATCCCAATCACAATAAGAACAAGCGAAATTAAACTTAGTATTGTAAAGGTAAGCTTCAGGCGAAATCGATTCACTGTACCCTCCCTGTGGCCTAGCCTTCTAATTTATATCCGAGACCACGTACCGTTTTAATATAACGTGGGTTTTTGGTATCATGCTCCAATTTTTCTCGCAAATGGCTGACATGTACGTCTACAATGCGAGAATCACCTACAAAATCATAATTCCATACTGCATTAAGCAATTGGTCACGTGTTAAGACGCGTCCAACGTTACTTGCAAGGTATTGAAGCAATTCAAATTCTTTAGGTGTCAATTCCACCTTCTCGTCACGGAGGAAGACCTCATATTTTTCTGGATAGATGATAATTTCTCCAAATGAGTACTGACGTTCTTCTTGTTTTTCCTGATCTGGTTCTGGCTTAGCATTGAAACGACGCAGAATAGCTTTGACTCGAGCGACTACTTCTCTAGGGCTAAAGGGCTTTGTGATATAATCATCTGCTCCCAATTCAAGCCCTAAAATTTTGTCTAGCTCATCTTCTTTTGCCGTCAAGATAAGGATAGGCGTATTAATTCGTTCCTGGCGAAGTGTTTTGCAGACATCTAGACCATCCATATACGGAAGCATTAGGTCTAAGATGATAAAATCTGGCTTCTCTTCACGCGCCATTGTTAACGCCTGTCTGCCATCAAAAGCGGTAATAACCTCATAACCCGCCTTTTCCAAATTAAATTGAATCAATTTAGAAATAGATACCTCATCTTCTACTACCAAAATCTTCGTCACTATGCTTCCCCCTACATGAAAGTCTCAACTTATCTCTTCTATAGTATTACCTTTATGTTTGGTATTCTAGGCTTGTAATCTCAGTCTGACAGATGACATTTAGCGGTGCAAGTAATTTTCTTGTAAAGAATTGGTTTTCTTCCTGTAAGGATTTAAGGATGGCTTAGTTGAGGGGGAGATAGCGGTTACAAACAAAAAGGAGAGCAACGATGGCTCTCCTTTTTGTTGACTCTTTTTTCTATTGAAGAACTTTGATGACATTACGAACAGCGTCAGCAGATTTTTCCAAAGCTGCTTTTTCGTCTTCTGTCAGTTCTAGTTCATAGATTTTTTCGATACCATCTTTACCAAGCAAGGTTGGAACACCTAGGTATAGATCTTGGTAGCCATATTCACCTTGCAATAAAGCGATAGATGGAAGAATGCGTTTTTTGTCTTTTAAGATTGCTTCTGCCATTTGTACTAAAGAAGCAGCCGGTGCATAGTAAGCGGAACCATTACCTAGCAAGCTAACGATTTCACCGCCACCTTTACGAGTGCGTTCCACGATTGCATCAAGGCGATCTTTTGGAATTAATGTTTCTAGTGGGATACCACCAGCATAGGAGTAACGAACAAGTGGAACCATGTCGTCACCGTGTCCACCTAGTACGAAGCCTGTTACGTCTTCTACAGATACGTTTAACTCTTCAGCCACGAATGTACGGAAACGAGCTGTATCTAGTACACCTGATTGACCAATAACGCGCTCTTTAGGGAAACCAGATGCTTTATAGAATGTGTAAGTCATTGCATCAACTGGGTTAGACAATATGATAATTGTTGAGTTTGGGGCATAGATTTTTACGTTTTCTGCTACTGATTTCATGATACCAGCATTGGTGTTTACCAAGTCATCACGGGACATACCAGGTTTACGAGCGATACCAGCAGTAATGATAACCATATCAGCACCTTGGATATCCGCATAGTTAGAAGTACCTGTGATTTTAGAATCAAAGCCTAGCACAGGGGAAGATTCCATCATGTCTAATGCTTTTCCTTTTGTAGGATTCTCTAGTTGAGGGATATCAACAAGAACAACATCGCCCAATTCCTTTTGAGCTAGGATAAAAGCTGTTGTTGCACCTGTGAAACCACTACCGATGACTGCGATTTTTTTGCGTTGGAAAGACATGTAATAGACCTCCTCAAGTTTTCGATTCCTATAGATTTTTGATTAAGGCATCTGCAAATTCAGATGTTTTCAGTTCTTTTGCACCATCCATCAGACGGGCAAAATCATACGTTACTTCTTTTAATGAAATTGTTTTTTCCATTGCTGCTATCAACATATCAGCTGCTTCATTCCAACCTAAATGACGAAGCATCATTTCACCAGACAAGATTACAGAAGATGGATTTACTTTATCAAGACCAGCATATTTTGGAGCTGTACCATGGGTTGCTTCAAAAATAGCATGACCAGTCAAATAGTTGATGTTGGCACCAGGGGCGATACCAATACCTCCAACTTGTGCAGCTAATGCGTCGGAAATGTAGTCACCATTTAAGTTCAATGTAGCTACTACATCATATTCTGCCGGACGAGTCAAGATTTGTTGCAAGAAAGCGTCTGCAATAACATCTTTTACGATTAGCTTGCCTGCTGCTTCTGCTTCTTTTTGAGCTTGATCGGCATCTTTACCTTCCGCTTTTAAACGGTCGTACTGTGCCCATGTAAATACTTTATCACCATATTCCGCTTCAGCAACAGCATAACCCCAGTTTTTGAATGCGCCTTCGGTAAATTTCATGATATTACCTTTGTGAACAAGTGTTAAAGATTTACGGTTGTTTTCCAAAGCATAATCAAGTGCAGCGCGAACTAAACGCTCTGTACCATCTTTGGAAACAGGCTTAATACCAATACCAGAAGTTTCTGGGAAGCGAATTTTCTTTACGCCCATTTCACTTTGTAAGAATTGAATAACTTTTTTAACTTCATCGGACCCCTCTGCCCATTCTACACCAGCATAAATGTCTTCTGTATTTTCACGGAAGATCACCATGTCAGTAAGCTCTGGATGTTTAACAGGAGATGGTACTCCGTCGAAATATTGAACAGGGCGTACGCACGCATACAGATCAAGCTCTTGACGCAATGCTACGTTGATAGACCGAATTCCACCCCCAACTGGAGTTGTCAAAGGTCCTTTAATTGCGATCAGATATTCACGAACAGCTGTTAATGTATCTTCAGGCAACCACTCACCATATTGATTAAATGCTTTTTCACCAGCAAATACTTCAAACCACGCGATTTTTTTCTCGCCCTTATATGCTTTTTCCACTACTGCATCTAAAACGCGAACAGATGCATTCCAAATATCAGGTCCAGTTCCGTCCCCTTCAATAAAAGGAATAATTGGATTGTTAGGTACAACCATTTTGCCATTATCTACGGTGATTTTTTCTCCATGTGTTGGTGCAGAAAGATTTTTAAACAAAGGAACCCCTCCATGTTTTTATAATCTGATCTATTTTTATAATACATGAAAATCCTGCCAAAGGACATGCCCAGAACCACCAAATCTACAACGATTGGCAGTTCCAGAATTTTCATTACGAGTCAACTATCTTTGATCGATCGGTACAAAGTTCTGATTTACTGGCCCAATATAGTCCGCACGTGGACGAATTAAGCGATTATTTTCATATTGCTCCATGATGTGAGCTGTCCAGCCGGACATACGGCTGATCGCAAAAATAGGAGTAAATAGGTCAATAGCTAGACCTAGTGATACGTAAACCGAAGCAGAATAGAAGTCTACGTTTGGTTTTAATCCTTTTTCACCTGTAACCAATTCTTCAATCTTCACTGACATTTCATACAATTCCGTTTTGCCTTGTTGTTCAGTCAATTCTTTAGACATACGACGCAACCATTTTGCACGCGGATCGCCATCTTTATAAACACGATGACCAAAGCCCATGATTTTTTCCTTATTATTCAAAGCCTGACGAATAAAAGGAACGACCTCGTCTACAGATCCGATTTTTTTCAGCATGGTAGCCACAGCTTCATTAGCTCCTCCATGCAATGGTCCTTTCAAGGTTCCGATCGCTGATACCACCCCAGAATAAATGTCTGTCAAAGTAGCGACTGTGACACGTGCTGCAAAAGTAGAAGCATTAAATTCATGGTCGGCATGTAGAATTAACGCCGTATCAAATGCTTTCACTGCCGTATCCGATGGTTCTTCTCCGCTAAGCATGTACAGGAAATTTTTCGCAATGGAATACTCCTCTCTCGGTGCAATCGGTTCCAATCCCTTACGAATACGGTCATATGCCGCAACGATAGTGGGCGTCTGAGCGGTTAGTCGGATTGACTTACGATAGTTCGCTTCCTTTGACATTTCCTGTGCCTCTTTGTCGTAGAGCGCTAGCGAAGAGACAGCTGTGCGCAATGCCGCCATAGAGTGAACGCCTTCTGGAAATTTACGAATGCTTTCAATTAGCTCTTGAGGGATTTGGGCGCTTGCTCCTAATTCCTTTTGGAAGGCTTCCAGCTGATCGCGCTTCGGTAGGGCTCCATGCCAAAGTAGATATACCACTTCTTCAAAGGTAGCGTTTTCAGCTAATTCATCAACATTAATACCTCTGTAGCACAATACGCCATCAATGATTGAACAGACTGCTGATTGAGCAGCAACAACACCTTCTAAACCTTTAGTAGCTGTCATATGCGTCTCTCCTTTTCTGTATAGGTTAATTGCTATTTTTCTTGATAAATCTTCTCCCCCTATAACTCTTTTGCGAAAAAAGCGAAAAAAATGAATTTTCTTTTTGCATAAAGTAAAAGGCAGGAAAGTAAGACATAAGATATATAACGGGTAAACTAGAAAAGAAAGAGTAAAAACAACATTTCGACACCAATTATAAAAGATATTGACGATTTTGTGAATGATAAAAATTCAAACAGTTATACTTTAGGGTCAAAATGTCTTAAAACTTGCGTAAAATGTATCTCTTCCTGCATAATAATACGTGACAGAAAAATCAACAGTTTTGATGAATTGATAGATCGGGAGGGAACTACACTGACCCCAGAAACTTGGCTAACGCGCCTTTTTCAAGGCATTCGTTTTTTATGGGTGATTCTTTGCATCGTTGCCTTGTATTTTGCAGTCACAAAGATCACTCCTCTTATTTACCCGTTTATTATCTCTTTAATCATTGCGCTCATTGTAAACCGTCCCGTCAATAATTTAACTGAACGGCTTCGATTTCCCCGTTGGCTCTCCGTAACAGTAGTTTTGCTACTCTTGTTACTTATTGTCACTGGGGTTATTACATTGGTGATCAATACGACCGTAAATGAAATCGGAAATTTGGTCAAGTTATTACCTAGACTTTCCGTAGAGTTTACTGGATATATCCAAAATTTTCTAACCCATGATTTTATCGCAAATTTATATCAGCGTTTCCAGTTTTTCTATACACAACTGGATTTAAACTCTCAGACCACTATTGATTCTAACTTGAAAGAAGCACTTCATACGATTAGTAATAGCTTTCAAACGATTATCGTTGGAGCATTATCTGGCATCAATGCCTTCCTTTTGTCACTGCCAAGCTTAGGTACGGTATTTGTCATTTCTTTGTTAGGTGCATTTTTCTTGAGTAAGGATTTTTATCTGTGGAAGTCACGCATGCTCAGGATTTTACCCACAGGTGTTAATCACCGAATGGATCAAATCATTCTAGACTTGCGTTCCGCATTAGTAGGCTTTTTAAAAGCGCAGCTCACTCTTATCTCAATTACCGCAGCCGTTGTAATTATCGGTCTTTTAGTCTTACGAGTGGAGTATGCTGTTACGATAGGGTTATTAACCGGTTTAGTTGATTTACTGCCATATTTGGGCACAGGTACAGTATTTGTCCCATGGATCATTTTCTTATTCTTTAAGGGGCAATATGGGCTGGTTGTAGGCCTTTCTGTTTTGTATGGCATAGTTGTGATTTTCCGTCAGATTATTGAACCAAAGATTGTTGCTGAAAATGTAGGACTAGACCCCTTGCTCACATTGGTAGCCTTATTTGCGGGATTAGAATTGTTTGGTGTGTTAGGTTTGATCATTGGACCCGTTAGTCTAGTGATTATCAACGCTTTAGTTAAGGCGAAAATCTTTGAAGATTTATGGATGTATGTGGTAAAGGGTAAGTTATAAATCATTTGATTTGTAGTATGTGTTTATCCCAGCTTCCTAGAGTTGAAGGCGCCTCCTACATATGGACTTGGCGCCTTTTTCATGTTTCAAACAACGCAGTAAGTACGCTACCTACTTCTTTAGCAACTCCAGCTAGTCACCCCACAATTTTCTATTCAACAAAAATAGAGGCCCGTCTCCCATCAGGTTGCTGGCCCCTATCCCATTATCTTCTAAAATGAATAAACTTTATCATTTTCCCAGAAGCAATCATCGACATAATCCAAGCTTTTAGGAAATAACGTCCTATCATTCTCGTGTATGGTATTAAAAAGATAATACCAATTATATCGGTGAAAAACCCAGGAAACACAAGTAAAAAACCACCAAATAAGATAAACAATCCATCCAACAATGCGTCGGTTGGCATTTGCCCTCGTGATAGCTGTAATTGTAACAATTTTAAAGTCTGCGTTCCTTGTTTTTTAGCAAGATATGCCCCTACCACCGATGTTAAAATAACCAAAAGGATCGTCCATGGTCCTCCAATCATTTTTCCTACTGCAATGACTCCCCAAATTTCCAAAATCGGTATGATTAAAAAAAGCACAAACAAAATTCGTAACCACATGGGCATATCACTTCCTCTGCCTGATAATCAAACCAACTATTACGTAAGACATTTTTCATACTCAGATTGTAAACAGGAATACAGTTCTGGAATCACTTTAGGAAGACGAATTGGTTTTATTTGTGGATTCGTAAAAACATGCTCCGTTTTCCCTGTCACCAATAATTTATTGTCATTTACTCGATAAATCTCATAACCAAGATTCATACGAATGGGGGTTAGATACTCAATAAACGTACGAATCTCAATCTCATCGTCGTATCGAGCTGGTGAATGAAAAGACAGCGTAGCGTTGGTTACTGGTAATAGTACTCCTTTTTCCTCTACCCCTTTATAGGATATTCCAGCTATTTCTCTAATATATTCAGTTCGTCCAAGTTCAAACCATGTTAGATAGTTTGTATGATACACGATTTTCATTTGATCTGTTTCGCTGTAGCGAACCCGAAGATGATAGGTATGATAAAAAGCTGGATTCATTTCATTATAGCCTCCTATCTTTATAAAACCTTTTCTCATATAGTAGCACAAAAAGGACCATCGAATAATCTCGATAGTCCTTTTCTTCATAAGAAACGAACGTTTGTTACAGTACAGGAGCCATGCCAGTAAAGATTTTTCCACGTTCTGAATCAACAGTTACTTCCATGCCATCCTTAAAGATAGCTGTAGCATTGTTTACACCGATTACAACAGGTGTATTTAAGTTCAAGCCAACAATAGCTGCATGAGAAGTTAGTCCGCCTTCTTCTGTGATAACAGCGGCTGCACGTTCAAATGCAGGAATCATATCAGAATCAGTACCTAGACATACCAAGATGGAGCCTTTTTGTACTTTTTTCATTGCCTCTTCTGCTGTGCGAGCAACTACAACATTACCAGTTACTACTTTTTGCCCAATTCCTTGTCCTTTGGCAAGTACATCGCCAATCACATGGATTTTCAATAGGTTTGTTGTACCTGTTTCGCGAACAGGAACACCTGCTGTGATTACAACCAGATCACCATATTTAACCATACCTGTTGTCAAAGCTTCACGTACAGCGATGTCAAACATTTCATCTGTTGTTTCTGCTTGCTTCGTTACAACTGGATACACTCCATACATTAGAGAGAGGCGACGAGCAACACCTTGATGTGGAGTTACTGCGATAATTGGTGCCTTTGGACGGTACTTAGAAACAAGACGAGCTGTATGTCCACTTTCTGTAGAAGAGATAACAGCCGCTGCATTTAGGTCAAGAGCGGATTTTACTACTGCTTGAGAAATTGCGTCTGTTACTGTTACACGGTTGCAGGAAGCATGAGCTTTCATTACTTCACGATAGTTCAAGCTTTGCTCTGCACGAAGAGCGATGCTGTTCATTGTTTGAACAGATTCTACTGGATATTTACCTGCTGCTGTTTCTCCAGATAGCATGATAGCATCTGTACCATCATAAATTGCATTCGCTACGTCACTTGCTTCCGCACGAGTTGGGCGTGGGTTGCGTTGCATAGAATCCAACATTTGTGTTGCTGTGATAACTGGTTTACCAAGCAAGTTACATTTTTGAATCATCATTTTTTGGCAAACAGGAACTTCCTCAACTGGAATTTCAACACCAAGGTCTCCACGAGCTACCATTAAACCATCGGATACTGCCAAAATTTCATCGATGTTGTCAACACCCTCTTGGTTTTCGATCTTGGAGATGATGTCAATTTTCGCCCCATGTTTATCAAGAATTTCACGGATTTCCAATACATCAGAACCCTTACGAACAAAGGAAGCCGCGATAAAGTCAACGCCTTGCTCGATACCAAATTTGATATCTGCTGCGTCCTTCTCTGTAATACCTGGCAAGTTGATCGAAACTCCAGGAACGTTTACACCTTTTTTACTTTTTAATGTACCACCGTTTTTGATAACACAAATGATTTCAGTACCTTCAATTTTTGTAACTTCCAAACCGATCAGACCATCATCGATTAGAATTTGGCTACCTACTTTTACATCGTTAGGAAGCTCAGGATATGTGATTGATACACGCTCAGCTGTTCCAGCCATCTCTTTTGTTGTTAGGGTGAAGGTATTGCCTTCTACTAGCTCTACGGAGTCTACAGACATGCTACCTGTACGAATTTCAGGTCCTTTCGTATCCAACAGGATAGCTACCAATTTCCCTGTTTCTTTTGCTGCCTGACGAATATTTCTAATACGAGCGCCATGCTCTTCAAAGTCACCGTGAGAAAAGTTTAAACGCGCTACGTTCATTCCCGCGTTAATTAGTTTTTTTAGTGTTTCCACCGATTCTGATGCCGGTCCAATAGTACATACGATTTTAGCCTTGCGTAACAAAATAATCCCTCCAAAAATTGCTTAGTAATTCTTGTTTTACAAAAGAACAGGGCGTTCCTAACCTAAATAGTTCCATTAGAACGCCACTGAAATTTTTATGCTTCTTGAAAAGTTACCAATTAAATGGATAGAGAACGCGCTAATTGGTAAACGGACAAGTCAAGTTGATGTTTTTGATCAAGCGCTTCATCAATGTCAACGTCTACGATGTTATTGTTCTTAATTCCAACCATACGATCCGCTTTGCCTTCAAGTAGCAAATCGACAGCAGCTGCACCTAAACGACTTGCTAACATACGGTCGAAAGCAGTTGGAGAGCCACCACGTTGAATATGTCCCAGAACAGTTACACGTGTTTCCCAGCCTGTTTCTGCCTTAATCACATCAGCGAACTGTGAAGCTTGACCTACCCCTTCTGCAACAATGATGATGGAATGCTTTTTACCACGGCGATGACCTGAACGTAGACGCTCCAGAATATCTTTCATATCCGTATCTGCCTCAGGAATGATGATGGATTCTGCTCCGGCAGCCAAACCAGCCCACAGAGCCAAGTCACCTGCATCACGTCCCATAACCTCAACAATGTACGTACGCTCATGGGAAGTAGCCGTATCGCGGATTTTGTCAATGCATTCTACTACAGTGTTTAATGCTGTGTCAAAGCCAATTGTAAAGTCAGTGCATGGGATATCATTATCAATTGTACCTGGAACACCAATGGTTGGGAATCCAAGTTGGGTTAGTTTTTGCGCACCGCGGAACGAACCATCTCCCCCGACAACAATTAGCCCTTCGATTCCATGTTTCTTTAATTGTTCAACCGCTTTTGCTCGTCCCTCTTCCGTTCTGAACTCGTCACTACGAGCTGTGAAAAGCATTGTACCACCACGATGAATAATGTCACCTACAGAACCAAGGGTTAATTCCTTGATGTTACCGCTAATAAGACCATTATATCCATTGTAAACTCCAAAAATCTGAACGCCTTTGTAAATAGCTCGACGTACCGCAGCACGGACAGCCGCGTTCATACCTGGAGCATCGCCACCACTAGTTAAAACAGCAATTTTTTTCATAGTACTCACCTCTTCATTTTCTCCTTTCCTTAGGATGGCTCTCTGCATCATTTTCTATTGGTAACGAAAATGAGAAACCTGGGGAAAGTTTTGTAAACAAAAAACCTGCCTACATGTTACAAAACACCATATTCATACGATCGAAACAATAAATATTTACCCAATAATTTGGTAAACATGATGGTGTTATACCAATTCGGTAAATTAGTCACGCAGTATGTATAAATGGCGTATATTAATAGGCTGTTATACAACAAACTTCCGGTTTTAGCCATTCCATTTTGGAATTTGTGACATACTTTTTGTTAGTTTTTCTTTTTTTGCCAAGTTCGTCTTCCGAATACTGATTCTAACAGATTTTCAGCGTCTAAAAAAGCAAAAAACTCCCCTTTTTTATGAAAGGGAAGTAAATGTGCCAATTTGTTTAAATTTGTTATAACGATGCTGTACTAATTCATTAGGAGACAGTTTTTCAAGCTCAGCCAAACCATTAAGCAATGACTGTTTAATAAAGCCAGCTTGTTGGATTAAATCACGATGTGCCCCACCAAATGGTTCCGGAATAATTTGATCGATAATACCTAATTCTAATAAATCTGGGGCAGAAATTTTCATGGTTTCTGCTGCTCGCATAGCAAGACTAGAATCTTTCCATAAAAGAGCTGCAGCTCCCTCTGGAGAAATAACCGAATAAACGGAGTTCTCTAGCATATAGATATGGTTACCGACACTAATACCTAGAGCCCCTCCACTACCGCCTTCTCCGATGACCACACAAATAATAGGAACCGTAAAGTTAGCCATTTCAAGCAAATTCCGAGCAATCGCTTCACTCTGTCCGCGCTCTTCTGCTGCTTTACCTGGATAAGCTCCTTGCGTATTAATAAACGTAATGATCGGTCGACCAAATTTCTCGGCCTGCTTCATTAACCGCAACGCTTTACGATAGCCCTCTGGATGAGCCATACCAAAATTACGACTAATATTTTCTTTGGTATCTTTCCCCTTTTGATGACCGATAACAGTGACAGGTCGACCTTCCAGACGTGCAATACCACCAACAATCGCCATATCATCTCCATAGGAACGATCCCCATGTAGTTCCATAAAATCAGTAAAAATATGCTTGATATAATCAAATGTTGTGGGACGCTCTGGATGACGAGAAATCTGTACGCGTTGCCACGGGGTTAAGTTCCCGTAAATTTGCTCAGCCAAATCTTTCGCTTTTGCCTCCAGACGCTTTACTTCATCTGTAAAATCAATCCCTTTTTCTTCTGTAAACTTACGTAGTTCTTTAATTTTATCGTGCAGCTCTACTAATGGTTTTTCAAATGAGAGATCTGTTGCCATTTATTCTACCTCCCTATTTGTGTGCAAAGCGACCAACGTACCTAAAGTCTCACGCATATCCTTGCGATGCACCACCATGTCAAGCTGTCCATGCTTTAATAGAAACTCCGCAGTCTGAAAATCCTTAGGAAGCTCCTGACGAATCGTTTGCTCAATAATACGACGACCGGCAAAACCAATCTGTGCGCCTGGCTCGGCAATATTAAAATCACCAAGAGACGCAAAACTAGCAGATACACCACCGGTAGTTGGATGAGTTAATACAGAGATATATAACAATCGTTCATTCGCCAATTGAGCCAATGCAGAGCTTGTTTTAGCCATCTGCATTAGACTGATCATTCCTTCCTGCATACGTGCTCCACCAGAAGCAGAGAACAGGATAAATGGCAGCTTACGCTCAATAGCGCGTTCAATCGCCCGTGTAATCTTTTCACCAACAACTGCACCCATGCTTCCCATTCGAAAACGTGAATCCATGACACCTAATACAACAGGTATCCCCTGAAGCAGACCCTCTCCCGTAATAACCGCTTCATTCAAATTTGTTTTGGTACGATCTTGTTCTAATTTATCTTCATAACCCGGAAATTGAAGAGGGTTATCTGAAATTAACTCAGCATCAAATTCTTCTGTAAAACTACCATTATCCAGTAGCGATTGAACACGCTCTGGAGAAGACATAGGAAAATGATGCTGACAGCCTTTACAGACTTTTAAATTCTTCTCCAAATCCTTGGAATAATGGATCGATCCACAATGGGAACATTTATGCATAAGACCTTCTGGAACCTCTTTCGGTTCAACAGTCGGGACTTGTTGCGTCATTGACACGCTAGGTACAGTCGCAAATTTGCGCTTTTTCCCAAAAAGATCTTTGAGCACACTATCACCTCACATTTGTTTCAGTGAAGAACCGTGCCGAGAACCTCTTGCACTTCGGACAGTTCGCCCTCTGGCACCAGTATCTCATATTGTTTGGATACTTTAGCCTCACGAACCTTCACCAGAAATCCTTCACTTGTTAAACGGTGTTGAATACGTTCGGCAATCTTGGCGCTAGGAGCGATGTAGATGACAGTCCACATGATAATCCTCCTTACTGCTGTAAATCTGACAATCTGTGCCTCATCATATCACAGCCCCTACAGCACCTGCAATTTATAACATGCTGTTGTCAAGATGTACCTTCATATATTCCATCGCCTTTAATTCATTACCTTCGCGGATTGCCTCCATAACTTGCACATGTTCCTGATGAGCAATACGCGCTCTTCCCTCACGCGCTAAAGAGTCTTTGCGAATTCCGCCACTATATTCCACGAGTGGAGCCCATATTCGGTGTAAGACAGAATTGCGGCTCGATCTACATATGACCCGATGAAATAAGTAATCTTCCTCCCATGGAATGTCTCCTTGCTCCAACTTATCCCAAGCAGAATCCAGAATGCGTTCCATTTCCTCAAAGTGCTTACTACCTGCTCGGGTGCACGCAAGACGTACAGCATCCAGTTCTAGAATCTTGCGCATTTCTACGAGATCTTTTTTTGTTTTTGCGTCCCGTAGAATGTAAGAACCTAATAAATCGATCAACCGGTTATGCCGATAATGCTTCAAAAAGGTGCCTTCCCCACGTCTCGTCTCTATTAGACCCAACAGCTCTAAAGCTCGGAGCGCCTCACGTACAGAGGAACGCCCAACACTTAATCGCTCGGAAAGCTCTCGCTCTGAGGGAAGTTTATCCCCAGGACGTAAATTCTCTTCTGCAATAATTTCGTTCAATTGCATGAGAATTCCTTCATACACTTTCCGATTGGTGGAGGAGTCTGTCATAGTACTCCACTCCTTCGGCTAAAAATCAGTAGAAGGCGATTTCTATCGCCTTCTCTTATACAGCTACTTGCTATTCTTGATATGAGAAAGCAGAAAGTTTTACTGTTTTTGCTTTTATTTCTTCTAGATCAACAGTTAGACGAGCTACACCGCTATCCATCGCAGCTTTAGCAACTGCAGCTGCTACGTTCGAAGCAACACGAGCATCAAACGGAGCTGGGATAACAAAATCAGCATGTAACTGATCTCCATCGATTAAATCAGCGATAGCATAAACAGCCGCTAATTTCATTTCTTCATTGATTTGAGTCGCCCTTGTATCCAACGCACCGCGGAAAATACCTGGGAACGCCAGTACATTATTAACCTGATTTGGGAAATCTGAACGTCCTGTTCCTACCACTGCCGCTCCTGCCTTTTTAGCCTCTTCCGGCATGATCTCAGGTGTAGGGTTAGCCATTGCAAAAATAATAGCATCACGGTTCATAGATGTAACCATCTCAGGAGTTACAGCTCCTGCTGCAGAAACACCAATGAATACGTCAGCGCCAACCATTGCATCTGCTAACTCGCCTTGCATTTTTTCACGATTCGTAAGCAAAGCAATTTCTTCTTTTACTGGATTCATACCAAATTGGCGACCTTCATACACAATTCCTTTTGTATCGCACATAATTACTTCTTTTACACCCATGCTAATTAAAAGTTTAATAATTGCGATACCAGCGGCACCAGCACCGTTGGCAACTACACGAATATCTTGTATTTTTTTATTCACTAATTTTAAAGCATTGATGAGACCCGCAGCTGTTACAATTGCTGTTCCGTGCTGGTCATCGTGGAACACGGGAATATTGGTTTCTTTTTTTAGACGTTCCTCGATTTCAAAGCACGCAGGTGCTGCGATATCTTCTAGATTCACGCCTCCAAAAGTCGGCTCTAGAAGTTTTACTGTTTCAATAATCTTCTCTTTGTCCGTTGTATTTAAGCAGATCGGAAACGCATCTACACCAGCAAAAGATTTAAATAATACAGCTTTCCCTTCCATAACAGGCATAGCTGCTTCTGGACCGATATTACCAAGTCCTAGCACGGCTGTCCCATCGCTAACTACGGCAACCAGATTGCCTTTCATGGTATATTCGTAAACTTTGCTAGGATCGTTAAAAATCTCTTTGCAAGGTTCGGCTACACCAGGCGAGTATGCTAGGCTTAAATCATGTGCATCGCGCACTGGCACCTTCGTAACTGATTCTAGCTTTCCTTGATGTACTCTGTGAAGTTCAAGAGCTTCTTCTCTTAAATTCGACACCTAAATCACTCCATTCTCGCCTGAGTAAATTACCCATATTGTTGTATGTCGAAGTGGTCAGACCACCCAAACGCCGTTACTGTTCATTATATCAAATCATTTCCAACTGTAAACCTGCTATAAAGCGCAAAAAAGGGAGGACTTCGTTCATCCTCCCCCATTTATGGGCAATTCTTTCTGAATTACACACTCATCTCCCACTATTTCTTTCATTTTCTCCAGTATTTCCGTATTTGCTTCTACTCGATATTCGTTTGGTAGGCGTAAAATTTGTTTTTTCTGTTCGTAATAAAGGAGAACTGGGGTCAGCCCATTGTGTTTAGTAAACAATTCTTTTAAACGAACCAGAGCATCGTCTCTTTCATGTTCTGGAGAGATTTTAATAAATAATACACTTTCCATCTGTGGCTTGGGCAATGTTTTTCCGTCCCAGATTCTGTTAGCGATCAATTTAGGTGTATCTCCCTGACGATCTATTCGTCCTTCAATAACAACGATTGACTCCTTGTATAAAAAGGTTTGAGCCAATTGAAATATTTTCGGAAAAACAACAACCTCTACTTGAGCCATTTTATCTTCTACCTGTAGAAATGCCATCGGGTCGCCTTTTTTTGTTTGGATTCGCTTAGCTTCTGTAATCATCCCTACAATTTTTACCACATGCTGATGGGGTAAATCATCCAGACTGGGAATCATGCTTACTTCCTTATGCTGTGTTAGATAAGAATAGGGATCGAGTGGATGACCAGACAGATAGACACCTAACAGCTCTTTTTCCTCTTGTAAGCTTTGGATATGAGAGAAGGGAGGTACCTCTGGATATTCTAGCTTCTCTCGATGATTGCCTTCATCATCACGGCTGGCTTCACTTGTAAATGCAAACAAATTTAACTGAGCAGCCTCTTTTTCTTTTCGACGTGTACCACCCTTCTCCATCGCTTCATCAAGCATCAATAAAAGCTGAGCCCTATGACCTGGCAATGAATCCAACGCACCACAAATAATCAAAGACTCAATCACACGGCGGTTAACTAATCTACTGTCTACTCTTGAACAAAAATCAATCAGATCCGAAAACGGAGCTTTTACCCGTTCTTTGACAATTGACTCGATAGCACCGTAACCTACATTTTTAACACCAGCCAATCCAAAGCGGATCGCCTGTTTATCAGGCTCTACGCTAAATAACGCTTCGCTAGCATTTACGCAAGGAGGGAGCACTGGTAGACGTAGGCGCTTTGCTTCTTCTACATATTCGGCAATCCTCCCTTGGCTACCAATCGACATCGATAGTAAAGAAGCCATAAAAGCTAATGAATGATTCGCTTTTAAATACGCCATCTGGTAGGCAATAATCGCATACGCGACTGAATGGGCTTTGTTAAAACCGTAATCAGCAAATTTAACAATCAGATCATAGACTTCATTGGCAAGCTGTTCCTCATATCCTTGAGCAATGCTCCCTGCCACAAATTTCTCACGTTGTTCCATCAATAGCTCACGTTTCTTTTTCCCTACGGCCCGCCGTAAAATATCAGCCTCACCTAGAGTAAATCCAGCCATTTTCGAAGAGATCTGCATGATTTGCTCCTGATAAATAATAAAGCCGTGCGTCTCTTGCAAAATCGCCTCTAAATCGGGATGAGGGTAGTGCACTGGAGTTTTACCATGCTTGGCTTTGATATAATCCGGGATAATTTCCATAGGACCTGGACGATATAAGGCAAGAACAGCGACGATATCGCCTAGACAGGTTGGCTTTAAATCTCGAAGCACATTGCGAATTCCCGCCGATTCCAATTGAAACACCCCTGTTGTTTCACCACGAGTTAACATCGCAAAGCTTTTGGCATCCTCTATCGGCAATGAGTCTAATGACAATGGAACGCCCTGACGGTTCATTTCCTTTAACGTTTCCTGAATAATGGTCAGGTTGCGTAGCCCTAAAAAATCCATTTTCAACAAACCGACCTGTTCTAAAATATCCATTGGAAACTGTGTAAGTAATAGCCCCTCACTGCCTTCTTGCAAGGGAACATATTCTGTTAAAGGTTCACGTGAAATGACCACACCAGCCGCATGGGTAGAAGCATGACGCGGTAATCCCTCCAGCCCGCGCCCTAACCGGATGAGCTTAGCTACATCCCGATTCTCCTCCGTTAATCGCTCTAAGTCAGGGTTAAGCTTGAATGCTTTATCAAAAGTCATAGACGGAGATTGTGGTATCATTTTCGCTACGCGATCTACCAAAGCAAGTGACAATCCCAAGGCCCGGCCAACATCGCGAACAGCAGCCCTTGCAGCAAGTGTACCAAAAGTAATAATCTGCGCTACCCGATCATGACCATATCTGTCAGCTACATAATGAATAACCTCATCACGACGCTCCACCGCAAAGTCAATATCGATATCAGGCATAGTAATGCGCTCTGGATTGAGAAAGCGCTCAAATAGCAGATTATGAGCAAGCGGATCTACATTGGTAATGGAAAGAGCGTAGGCGACCAAGCTGCCTGCCGCTGATCCTCGACCCGGACCAGTTGCTATTCCTTGCTCATGAGCATATTTCATAAAATCCCAAACGATTAAAAAGTAATCTGTAAAGCCAGTCCCTGTTATAACAGATAGTTCATAATCAAGGCGTTCCAGCACCTCAGCATGTAGGGCACCGTAGCGCTTGACACATCCTTCTTCACATATTTTGCGCAAATATTGCTCCGCCTCCACTCCCTCTGGTAACGGAAACCGTGGCAAAATGTGCTGATCTAATTGAATCTCCACCCGACAGCGCTCTGCTATACGAAGAGTGTTTTGTAGTCCCTCTTTAGCGTAGACAAACAGACTAGCCATTTCTTCAGCTGATTTAAGATAATATTCTTCCGTCTCGTAGCGAGCTCGGTTAGCATCTGTAATTGTTACACCTTGGCCAATAGCCAGCAGAACGTCGTGTAGCTCTGCCTCCTGCTTTTCCACATAATGCACGTTATTTGTGACTACTAGTGGAATTTGTGTCGCCTCATGCAATCTTAATACACGTTGATTCAGACGACGTTCTTGTTCTGTTCCATGATCTTGAAGTTCCAAGTAAAAGTGCTGTGGGCCAAAAATATCTGTATACCAGCCGGCAGCTTGTTTCGCTGCCTCTAAATCGCCCGCTAGTAATAGCTGGTTAATCTCTCCTTCTGTGCAACCACTTAGAGCAATCAGTCCATTTGTGTACCGTTTCAGTCTTTCCCGATTTATGCGTGGTAGCACTTGCGCTCCCTCTGTATGAGCAATCGTAGATAACTGAATTAAATTTTTATAGCCTTGCTCGTTCTCTGCTAGTAAGGTCAAATGATAGGGAGCCTTGGTATGTCGTGTTACCCGATCACGCAAATCTCCGTCAATTAGGTAAATTTCCATGCCAATAATGGGTTTAATGCCTTTATCTAGACATGCTTTATAAAAAGGAATGACTCCGTATAGATTAGCATGGTCTGTAATTGCTAAGGCTGGCATCTTAAGCTCAGCAGCCTTTTCCACCAATTGATCAATCCGTGCGGCCCCATCTAATAGACTAAATTCGCTATGCACATGTAAATGAACGAAGGATGCTGTCATCATCTTGCTCCTTCCTATTCTACTGATCTTCGTATATCCCTATTATACCCGAAGGAGCTATTGAGGCGAACCTTTATTCGTGTAATAGAAAGCTACAACTTGTAAGAACATGCAGATTTTTCCGTCAATAACTATGCTATAATACAGAGGTCTTGATTTTTTAATTTTAAAAAATAAGGGTAGGTGTTACATTATGTGGTTTGCTATTTATTTTACCGGCATGATTGCCTCCCTCATCATGGGAGTCTACTATAGCATTAACGCTCGTCGCCGTGGTCTTCATCCATTGCAATCCCGTATGACACTTGGAAAAATGAATATCTCCTTAGGCTGCCTGCTCATCTTATTTGGTCTCAATCAATTTTCCTTTCAAGATTTGGATGCCGTTCGAATAGGTGTTGCTTTGGTAATGTTGTTGGTAGGTATTATTAATCTCGTGCTTGGTGCGAAACACTATATCCGAAATAAACAAGAATGGCTACGAGTATCGGAGACACTAAAATAAAAAGCTATATAAAGTAACGAAAACCTGACACTCCTTCCAAGTTGAGAAGAATGTCGGGTTTTTTACTATTGTTATTACGAATTAAATGTAGTAACGTTTATTAATATTTACAATTAATATACTTAACATAAATATAAAAATCTTCTACCTCTTTTACTCATAAAACAATATAATGGAGAATGTTTGAATTTTTTTTAGGACATATGTAACAGGAGGTTTGATTCACTCGTCATATAATGAGTAGAAAATCAGGCCTGTGCATAAGTATGTATGCAAACATGCGAGAATTTTGTTTAGGAGCAATTTGTATGGAGAGAATTGGGTTCGTTATGAAAGAAGCACGGATTTCAAAAGGGATTAGCCTAGAAGATATTCATAAAAAAACAAATATCCCTTTGTCTTATTTGGAGGCAATCGAACAAGAAGAATTTTCTAAAATTCCTCATCAAGTGTATGTCCAAGGATTTGTGAAAAGTTACGCTAGCGTTTTAAAACTAGATGTCACAGCTTATATGGACCAGTTACCAAAGCCGGAGCCCTCCGCTCCGCCAAACTATATTACGCATCAACGAAAATGGAAATTGGGTAGTTTTTTCCTTTCTGGTACAGGATTTTGCCAATTACTTGTAGTGATCTTTATGTTATTCATCGCAGGTGTAACGTATATGGGTTTTCGTATGTAAGAGATTCTTGGCACATGCTCATTTGATTTTAGCAAGAACGATAGTTCCTACTTCTATTAATCCCAAAAATTTCATGTTTCCACAGCGCAAAAAACCGGAGAAGGATATGAATTCCTTGCTCCGGTTTTGCTATAATCTGCACTATCTTTCTAGAACCTGCGCTGTAACCATTGCTTTTCCTACCATTTGATCACGGTGGAACACTTCTACTTCTACCTTCCCAAAGCGACGACTAACATCTAGCAAACGCGGTTTTATCTTTAACTGGCTTTCAATCTGAACTGGTTTTAAGAAATATACGGTAATGTTCTCTGGCACCATATCTCCACGTCGATGACGGCGCAATTCATTACAGGCTACTTCTGTCATGACTGTGGTCAATACACCACTTGCAATCGTTCCCAGATGATTGGTCATCTGAGGAGTTACTTCGCCGATATAGGTTACTTCATCCCGATCCTTTTCTTCACGGAACTGACTCATGATCATATTGGGAAAGGTTTCGCTTAATTGCGGTTGTTTTTGCATATATTGCAAGGCTTTCAGAACTTCTTGGCGTGTGATGACTCCCAGTAGCTTTTTGAAATTATCCACAACCGGTAACAATTCGATGCCTTCCCACGCCATCAGATGAGCGGCGGAAGCAACAGATATCCTTGGTGACGTTGTAATTGGGCTACGTGTCATCACTTTATCCACAGTAACATCGTCTTCATTACCTATGATATCTTTAGATGTAAGAATACCAACTAGCCGGCGAAATTCATCCACTACAGCGAAGCGTGTCTCTTTATATTTTTCTGTGTACAAATGCCATTTTTTCACTTGATCTGTAGGCAATAATACGGGAACCTCATCCAAGGGTTTTACAATATCCTCTACCATGACAATCTCTTTTTTGATGAGACGGTCATAAATAGCGCGATTTAATAAAGAAGCCACACTAAATGTGTCGTACGTCGTAGAAATAATCGGTAATTCCAATTCGTCTGCTAGCGCTTTAACTTCCTCACTCGTATCAAATCCACCTGTCACTAATACAGCAGCACCGTTTTGTAAGGAAAGTCGATGAGCCTGCTCTCGGTTTCCGACAATTAATAAACTACCAGGTTGAATATATTTGACCATGTTTTCTAACTTCATGGCACCTATCAAGAATTTATGTAAAGTCTTATGTAAACCTTCTTTACCACCCAACACACTACCATCCACAATATTTACTACTTCGGCAAAAGTTAAACGATCAAAGTTTTCCTTATGCTTTTTCTCGATCCGGACGGTTCCTACCCGTTCAATGGTACTAACATATCCTTGTACTTCCGCCTCTTTGATCGCTCGATAAGCCGTACCTTCGCTTACTTCGAGATCCTTGGCGATCTGTCGGACAGAAATCTTAGTTCCGATGGGAAGGCGATCAATATGTTGTATGATTTGTTCATGCTTTGTTGCCAAGTTAGCCACCTGCCCTTTTTTTACCGTTTTTACCAATGAAAAATGCTATATGATCATCATACGAGTCGTATCGTGTATGCACTTCATTAACTTAAAAAGGCTCCTTGCAACAATTTTACCCCATGCCTAGACAAAAAAAAAGGGTGTAACGGCGCCCGTTACACCAAATCACGTATATAATTTAAGGGGGTTTTCATCATGTTTTTATCATATCCCCTTAATATTACAGGAATGTTACAAACCAATTACAAATGCATTTCATTTCAGTTAGTTCTTCGTTTACAAACAGAAATTACTTTTCAATACCGTATAAAACCTGTAGAGGCTCAGCAATGATGCGATTAACATCTTCCATAATTTGCCCAAGAACACGCTCTGCTTCAAGCACCTTACGGATATCTTGATGAATCTGAACCGTTTCATACAATTTTTGAATTTGTTCAATATCTTCTTGTCCCACTTCTTGTCCGCTCATTTGTTTCATTTGCAATTCAAATTGTTTTTGACGGAAATCAGCTAACATGCGACTAGCATCTGGGTCTGCACTCACGTTTTGTTGAGCTGTAAGAAATGTTTTGTACTCGTCGCTATCTTTAATGGCACGTGCCAATTCATGTGCTTTATCGTAATTCACAGTATTCCCTCGCTTTTTTAATAGAATGTATTGTAAGTAGTGTAACAGATTTGCTTTTAAACTGACAATCTTTGGTTACTTACATGTTCCTCTTAGCTTTTACGCTGATGGATGTCCATCCACTAATTGAGAGGTGCATGCTGGACAACGCTTTGCCTCTAAAGGAATGCTAGAAATGCAATATGGGCACTCTTTGGTTGTAACTGCTTCTTCTTTTTTTACTTCTTCCTTGTTCTTACGCAGTTTATTTAACTGTCTAATTACAATAAAAATACTAAAGGCTACAATGAGAAAATCTAAAACAGAATTCAGGAACATACCGTAGTTAAGCGTTGCTGCACCTGCTTTTTTTGCCTCTGCTATCGTATTATAATGATCCCCCGATAAATTTATAAATAGATTAGAAAAGTCGATACGTCCTAAGAGTAAACCAACTAATGGCATAATTAAATCATTAACAAGAGAGGTAACGATTTTACCAAAAGCTCCTCCTATCACAACACCGATTGCCAAATCTACGACGTTGCCTTTCATCGCGAATTCACGAAATTCTTTCCACATATTCATCACCCTTCTTCTGCATTATACATTGTAGTATTATGACTAAAACCAAAGGATGAAACAACTACCAAACTCTCGATTTCCTCCATCTATGTACTAATTATAAATAAAATGACGAATCAAAAAAGTCTGACCGATGTTTTTTTGACTTTAACTGTTTCGCCCCATTAGTTGTAAGAAATGAAAAAGAGGTTACAACCCTTACAATTTACAGAAAACAAAAATTATTTTAACCTAATTGTAAACTTTCTATTTTTCAGGTAAAATAATTTTATAAACAGTTAACTTTAGTGCTTGAAAGCGTATAAGCGTTAAAGTGACACTAAACATTTTTTACCAATAACAGAAAAAGGAGGTACTCAGATGCAGCATCAACCATCATCTACTTGGACAAAAATTCCAGATTCACTCGCCCTTATTCTCATTTTATTGGTGGTGATTGGTTATCTAGTGCTCAATCTGCAGGCTCCTCCACAAATCGCTATCTTATTGTGCATCATGATCTCCGTTGCCTTTGGGTTTTGTAGAAAAATACCTTGGAAGGTAATGGATAAAGGAATTCGGGAAGGAATTATTTCTGGTATTCCTTCTATAGTAATTTTTTTGCTGATCGGGGTATTAATTGCGGTTTGGATTGCCTGCGGTACGATTCCAACCATGATCTTATACGGATTCTCTCTTATTTCCGCTAACTACTTTCTGGTTACAGTCTTTATTATGTGTTCACTCGTTGGAACTAGTATTGGGAGTGCCTTTACGACAGTAGCTACTATCGGTGTTGCCTTTCTTGGAATGGGAAAATTGTTAGGAATTGATCTGGCATTGATTTCAGGTGCGATTATTTCTGGAGCATTCTTCGGAGATAAAATGTCTCCGTTGTCAGATACAACCAATCTGGCTCCTGGGGTCGCAAAAGTAGATTTATTTGAACATATTCGTCATTTGCTGTGGACAACCATTCCTGCTTTTATCATTTCTTTAGTACTCTATTTTTACCTAGGAAGCACTGTTACTAGCCAAGTTCCACTAGATTTTGAAACCATGCGTAAAGGTTTGGAAATGAGTTCGTTTATTCACTGGAGCACGTTCCTGCCACCATTACTTTTATTTATTATGGCTTACAAACGGATTCCAGCTATACCTGCTCTATTTGTAGGTATTGTATCCTCTTTATTATTGATCATGATTACTCAACCAAATCAATCGTTGGTCTCTCTATTAACGATTATGCAAAGTGGCTTTGTTTCAACAACAGGACAAGCTGCAGTGGATTCTCTACTATCACGTGGGGGCCTTCAAAGCATGCTCTCTTCTGTCTCGCTTATTTTATTAGCGTTAGGCTTGGGCGGGATCCTATATGAAATCGGTGTGATTTCTAATTTGGTTTCCTGTATCCAGCAATTTGTGAAAACTCGTGGGCGATTGATTCTTTCTACCGCCATGTCAAGCCTCAGTATCAATGTGTTAGTTGGGGAGCAATATCTCTCCATTATTTTACCGGGAAGAGCCTTTCTACCAAGCTTCGAAAAGTTAGGGTTAGCCCGTAAAAATTTGTCCCGTGTGCTAGAAGATGCAGGAACCGTAGTTAATCCACTAGTTCCCTGGAGCGTGTGTGGGGTCTTCTTAACTGGAGTGCTAGGAGTAGGGACCTTGGAATATTTGCCCTATACCTTCTTCTGTCTACTGTGTCCAGTTATTACTGTCATTCTCGGCTTTACTGGAATTGGAGTTCCTTACGAGGTACCTACATCCAAGACACAAGAGCCATCAGGAATGTAAAAATAATGAAATATTGATTTTAAGAGAAAACAAGCGATTTGTCATTAATTTGGCAAATCGCTTGTTTTCAAAATAAGTATTCTCTACCATAACGAAAGAGGAAGATGTCCCAGCAAAATTTTATTTCTTCCATTGGTAAAGGTTACTCTCTTTATTCCTTGCCCCTCTTACATACCTTCCAGTAGTTTACGTTAAAAAGTTAAGTAAACCTTGCACAAGTCCAATAATTGCTCCCAGTACAAAACCGAGTACTGTAATCATGCGGAACTCCCTACCCGAAATACCAATTATCATTTCCTCTAAACGCTCTAACGGAAATCCCTCTACTTGTTTCGTAACAATTTCCTTGATATGAAGCGAGTCGAACAATCTATCAACATTTTCCTCTAATTTCACTGTAAACCAATGGGCGATTCTTGGTAACCAGTATGTTGATATTTTTTCCTCGAAGTTACTCAGCACCTCTCCCACACGCTTGTCCAACAAACCAATTCCTAGCTCTTCACCTTTAGCGAACAGCTTCTCTTTCCACTTGTCCAATTCTTCTTGGCTCAGCATGTCAAAGAAATCACCTATCGGGCGCTCCAATTGCTTATTCGTTTCTACATGAAGCGTCGATTTTAATTTATCAATAAGCTGTGGATTGCTTAGAATGGATTCTAAGTGTGGCATAATCTTGGCAACTAGCTTCTCGTCCCCTAAGAACATGCCCACTAAGCCACCAAACATACCCCCGCTTCCCCCAATAAATTGACGAATCAACGCTTGAATCTGAGCTTGACCTTCTGGTGCTTGTAGATAGTCCTTTAATCGGCTAATCAACATCTCTCCAAATTGATCTACAAGTACCTCCACTTTATCCAAAATTTCAGTGGGTAGTAATGACTCTACGGTCCTGTCTTCTATGCCTTTTAGCCAATTTGTTACACGAGCATCGTAGGCTGAATATATGCCTTTTCTCATTTGCGGAGCTAGCTTGTCTCCATCTAATAATGCACCTGGCATAGCTTTTTCGATTAGCTCACGAAAGGTTATATCACTTGCTATCCATTTTTGCATGAAACTCTCTGCTATTTGAATAAGCTTCTGTTCCATTCCTGCTGCTCGTAGTCCCTGTCTAACCCCTTCTCTCGTTAGCAAGTGATTCTCCACTAATTTTCCCATTTCAATTGAGATTTGCTGATGCCGTCTTGGGATAAGTCCTGGAGTAAATGGAACCCGAAATCTGCCTATTTTTATTTCACGATGTGGGCGAAACAGCATACGGATAGCCAGATCATTCGTGATGCCACCAATAGCTGAGCCAATCCCTACATTGAGAAGTAATGTTATCCAAGCATTCATGTTTCTACTCCTATCTGGAACCAATTATTTTTAAAACTCATAAGATAGACTAACCTAACGCCTATGGAAAGGGGATCATCATGTCATATGTTCGCACTATCATTGAAGCATCTATACCCATAGAAGCACGGTCTGATCTACAGCTCCCCCTTCATGTCATGAAGAGTCTAGACATTCCCTCAGGTGTCTCCATCACCGTTTGCTTTGGCGTATTAAAGGCGCAAGCAAGCGTTACAGGAGTAGATCAGGCTTCACATGTCACTATGTGTCCTTCCCTTGTTCGTGCTCTCCATATTCCTACCGGAACCAAATTTCTCATGCGATATGATTCTCAACAGCAAACGCTTTATTTCGGCCCCTATTTGGGGATTTTGCTCACTAGCTATCAACAGGGTCATAAACATGAGCCTTTTGGTTCCCTCTCTTCTTTTATTAATGAAGTGGTTGATACGTTCAATCAGAAAGGTGGCTTCGCTTGTATCTTTTCCATAGATGACGTTGATTGGGAGAATAAAACGGTTTCCGCATTCGTTAGGCAGAAAAATCTCTGGCAGAACCTTACTCTTCCGCTCCCCCATTCAATCTACAATCGACTATCTTCTCGACAACGAGAGCAGAGTGGAAAGGTAGTAGATTTTGTGGAACGCTGTAAATTATTGAAGATCCCCTTTTTTAATGAGCGTTTCTTGAACAAATGGCAGGTCCATAAAGCCCTACGCAATGATGTAGCCGTTTCCACTTATTTGCCAAAAACCACGTTATTTAGCCCAAACGGCGAGCTATCAACTATGCTACAAACCCATCGTATCGTGTACGCCAAACCGGCTAATGGCAGTTTGGGAAAGGGTATTTTTCGCCTGATAAAAGCAAATGGTGAATACGGTGTTCGATTTGTATCAAAAGACAAGGTAGTCTCCTTAAGGCAAAAAAATCTCTACTCTTTGCAAAAATTCCTACGTAAGCGTTGTAAAGGAAAACCTTATGTTTTACAACAAGGCTTAAACCTTATTGGTATCGACTCCAATCCAACCGATTTTCGCGTTTTGGTACAAAAGAACAATCGAGGCATTTGGGCAACCACCTCCATCGTTGCTCGAACGGGTCAAAATTCTATTGTCTCAAACGTCGCACGCGGTGGTAGTATCATGACTGCTAAACAGGCCCTGCGAACATGTGGCCCATGGAACCGTAATAAAAAGCCAACTATTCCCAAACTCAAGAGAGTAGCTCTGCTCATCGCTGAACGGTTAGAATACGCTTTACAAGGTGAATTCGCAGAGTTCGGTATTGATCTAGGTATTGATACAAACGGAAAGGTTTGGCTATTAGAGGTTAACAGCAAACCATCCAAATGTATTACCAGTTTACGATTACGCGAAAACGAAACTGTTCCCCGACAGGCAAGACCTTCCGTTCGACATTTAGTAAACTACACCGCTTTTTTACATGGCTTTACCCAACCAATCTGTCAAACAACACCTTATAGAAAGAAGAACAGATAAGACAGCGTAGGTGATCAGAATGAGAAATCAAGAAAAAACATTAGGAATTATGGCCATTTTCAAAGGATCGCCAAACCAGCCAACCTTCCGGGAAAAGTCTTATTATACCACCTTAACACGTATTGGAAGCAAGCTAGGTATACGCATAGTCGTCTTTTCTCCTCGTCAGGTTGATTTTACCTCACGTACCATAATAGGTTTTGAACTCATCGAACAAATTTGGAAGCGCATAGAAATTCCCTTTCCACAATTAATTTATGATCGGTATTTTATGGGACCCCATGTGGCTAAATATAGACCGATCATCGAACGCTTGCAAAATGATCCAAAAATCACTTTCTTAGGTCGTGGATTATCGGGAAAATGGCAAGTGTACAACATGCTGATAAAATCAAACGATTTACAAAAATGGTTACCACAGACACAACTCTTTAACCCTACTCTTCTTGAAACAAGTCTGGCTGAACAAGGGGCTGTCATTATAAAACCCATGGCCGGGACCCATGGTAGTGGAGTAATTCGTATCTCTTCTGTAAAAAAAGGGTATGAACTGATAGGTAGAACTCGGGATAATAAACCCTTTACACGAACCCTGCGCACTAAAAAAAGTCTTCTCACCTGTATTAAAAAGATAACAACGGGACGTAAGTACATCTTGCAACCCTATTTGAGCCTACACACCACAGATGGATTACCCTTTGACATACGTATTTTAGTCCAGAAAAACGGGAGAGGCAATTGGACAACAACCGGAAAGGCTGTACGAGTAGGGAAGAAAAAAAGCATTACCTCTAATCTACACGGTGGGGGAATCGCCGTACCATTAGAAGATTTCCTTCTGAAACATTATCCACATGACTTATGTAATCAAATCATAGAGGAAGTGGGTATGCTTGCTCAACTCCTTCCCCCTTTTTTAGAAAAAAATCATGGTCGTTTGGTAGAGCTGGGAATAGATGTAGGGGTCGATACGCAAGGGCATGTATGGATTATTGAAGTAAATTCACGACCAGGTCGCACGGTATTCCGCCAAATTGAAGATGGGAATGCCAGATTACATTCGGTCGCACAGCCAGTAAAATACGCTGAATATCTCTTGAATAAGCGTATAGGAGGTTAGGAGTACATGGAAACCATCTCAGTACGGTTACGATTTCTTACCTACTCCCGTATCAAAGGCATCGTGCTCCCTTCCCATCTATGCCGGGACTGGGGATTTAAGAATCGACAACGAGTTGCTTTCTCGCACGGGCAAATAACGGTACATGGAATCATTATTGAAGATAAAAAGCAAAAATCCGGTAATCAAGTCAAAGTAACATCACCACTAAAAGAAGCCTTATCCATCCCTCATACCGGTATGATCCATTTAAAATACGAAGATGGAACAATTCGCGTTGGCCCATCCATCGGTATCATCACCACAGGTATACGCGATGGAGGTAGAGCACCTATTGGGCCTAGATCTGGCTTTTTCCAAAAATTATTGTCTGCTCAGAAAGGAAAAGGGGTCTATTATTTTATCTTTTCACCCAATGATGTAGATTGGTCATCTAATCGAGTATACGGCTGGTTCTTGCGCTCTTCTAATAAGGGGCAGTACGTATGGAAAAGATTTTGGACTGCCATGCCAGATGTATTGTATGATCGCGTTCCCTCTCGTGCAGCGGAGCGCCAGGAGTCCGTCAAGGATTTTAAATCTCGCGTAGCCAATGAAAATTTTGTTCCCATGTTTAATATTGGATTCTTTGACAAATGGGGCGTTCATCAACGCTTGTATCCTATGCCGGAAATAAATGAGTTCATTCCAGAAACTCAAGTAGCTCCTACACTCACCATGTTAAAAAGCATGCTTGACAAATATTCTATGGTCTATCTAAAACCGAAAGATGGTAGTCTCGGGTATGGAATATTAAAAATAAAGCAACTTACAAAGGGATACCAGCTCTCTTACCATAGCGGAGCAGGTAACGTCACCCGACGCTTTCAGAAATTACCCAAATTGTATCAGCATGTGTTTCAAACACGCCGAGCAAGTAACTACTTGATTCAGCAAGGCATTGATTTATGCACCTATTCAGGTCGTCCACTTGACTTCCGAGTTCATTTGCATAAAAACGTGGAAAATAGTTGGGTCGTCTCCTGTATAGCTGCCAAAGTAGCTGGTGTTGGAAGTGTCACTACCCACGTTCGCACTGGAGGAAGGATCATTCCAGGTAAAGAACTACTAGAGACTCTATTCCCAGAACAGCATCACACTTTAGAAAAACGCGTTCGTGAAGCTTCTATTCGCTTAGCCAATGCGATTGAGTTTGCTTATGGCACGAATCTAGGTGAACTCGGTCTAGATATAGGTATCGATAAGGAAGGGAATATTTGGATGTTCGAAGCTAACTCTAAACCAGGACGTTCTATTTTTAAACATGCCCGTCTAAAACAAGCAGATGAAATGTCGCGTAGTTTACTCGTTGATTACAGTCGCTATTTAGCTAATTTTTAACACGGGCTGAAGGAAGGAGGAGTTTCTAATGTCCCACTGGCAATCCGGTTGGCTGACCATACTCCCCTCAGGACAATGGTATGTAGAGGGTACCCGCTTTCCCATCCCGCTTAGTACCACACAACGTATCACCGTGCCATTGGGTCCGCTCCACGTCGAGCAAACATTAAACCTAGGATTAGTTCCTACTGTAACAGGTCGCTATCGTACCCGCATCAGATGGAGCATGTATAACAATGTGTTGCAGATTGCTCCTCTTATCGGCATTCTTACTTCTGGCAAAGGCGAGTCATTTAAAGGAAATAGGGAAAATTTTCAGGAGATAAGTAAAACGGGACAAAAGCTAGGAGCACTCGTGTTTGTATTCACTCCAGACGGTATAGACTGGGAAACTTATAGAATACGAGGTTACTTATACGATCAACGTAGAGAATACTGGCAAAGGTTTGAAACTCCCTTTCCTCATGTTATATATAATCGAATTCCAACACGAGCAGTGGAGGAAAAAGAGCACATGCAAGAAACTCTCAAACGCATCTCACAACTGAAGAACGTGACACTCTTCAACCGTCAGTTTTTCGATAAGGAAAGCTTATTTACCATCCTACAATCCAGGAAGGAAATCGTTCCTTTCTTGCCCGATACTTATACATTAGATTCATGTGAGCGATTGAAGTCCTTTGCTAAAAAACATGATGTACTTTACCTAAAACCTATACGTGGAAAAGCTGGGCGAGGAATCATGCGTCTTGAAAAACACGATAATATCTGGATTTTACGCCGTGTTCATCAACAAAAATCACTATACAGATCATTTTACGATCTAGATGAACTATGGACATATCTTTGGCCAATTCTGCAGCGGAAACCCTATATCATTCAGCAGGGCATCATGCTTGCTACCTATAATAATCGACCATTTGATGTGCGTGTCCTTACACAAAAAAATGGTCAGGGGCATTGGGATATAACTGGAGTAGGCATTCGCCAAGCAGGGGCCCGAAGCATTACCACCCATGTCCCACGTGGGGGTACTATTCTTTCGCCAGATAAAATCCTTCCCAAAATTTTTGGGGAAGAGTGGGCCATTTTCATCCAACAAAACATTCGAAATATTGTACTCGTTATAGCTAAGGCCCTACAGCAGAATATGAGAGATCTTGCTGAGATGTCTATGGATTTAGGAATAACATCTGAGGGTGATATCTGGTTTTTCGAAGCAAATTCCAAGCCAGAAAAATTTGATGAACCAGATATTCGCCGTGCCTCACTACGCAACATTATTTATTACTCGCAACACATGTGTAAGTGAAAAAGGCTCCTTACATGAATTCAGCCCTTCCCTTCCTATTAGGAGGGGTATTTTTCTATACCTACTCTACTACCATTATAATAATGAAATTATCTTTACATAAGCTTTACGTTTTTCATCAAAAACAAGGCGTAATGTTACGCTTAATTCAGAGATCACAACAAAAACCAAGATATAAACGTTCTTTTTTATGAGATTTATTATAAAAAAGCACAAAAGTCCATCTAAAATGTTGCATCTCCCTCAGTTTCGTGTACATTTAAAAGAAAGGCTATCATGTAACAAATATCACACAGAACATTTTTCTTACTTATATGTTATCTAAAGGAGTTGGTGTATGGTTGATTTTCACAACGGATAATATCATTTTGCTCCTCGCTGTTCTATTGGTTACTGGCGTTGTTACGGCCAAATTTTCATCACGGATCGGCCTTCCTTCCCTTGTTTTTTTCGTTGGAGTCGGAATGGTCCTGAGTAAATTCATTTATTACGATAATGCCTCGTTAACACAACTCTTCGGTATTCTCGCCCTTATCATTATTTTGTTCGATGGTGGCATGCAGACGAAATGGACTGACATTCGTGCTGTGGCCAAACCCTCTCTCTCCTTAGCAACCATAGGTGTTGTTCTTACCACTTTTCTGATTGGTGCATGTGCCAAGTTTATTTTAGGTTTGTCTTGGACTGAAGGTCTATTATTTGGAGCAATTGTTGGTTCTACAGATGCCGCTGCCGTCTTTGCTGTATTAGGCAATAAAAATATAAAAAAGCGACTGACTTCTGTACTGGAAGCAGAATCAGGCACAAATGATCCGATGGCCATGTTTTTGACCATCGCCCTTATAGAATTAATGCAGCATCCAGAAGTTAATTTATTCTCAATGATAGTAGAATTCTTATGGGAAATGGGTTTAGGTCTGATAATGGGTTATTTGTTAGGCAAAATCTCCACTATGCTCATTAAAAATATTAATCTGGATTCATCCGGTCTCTATCCCGTACTGTCTATTGCACTGGCAGTTCTAGCTTACGGTGCCACCTCCATATTGGGTGGAAGTGGATTACTCGCTGTTTATGTGATGGCTGTCTTTGTAGGAAATGTAGAAATTCCCTATCGACACTCTATCTTACGCTTTAACGAAGCTTTTGCCTGGATGATGCAAATCCTGATGTTTATCCTGTTAGGTTTGTTAGTTTTTCCATCAGATTTATTACAAGTGATTTGGCAAGGCATTGCACTTTCTTTTCTACTAATGTTTATAGCACGACCTATCGGGGTTTATGTAAGCACGCTTGGTATGAAGTTCACTAGTAAAGAACGAGCCTTTATTGCTTGGTCAGGTTTACGCGGTGCTGTCCCGATCGTATTAGCTACTTATCCATTGATTGCTGGGCTAGCGAATGCTCAGTTAATCTTTAATGTGGTCTTTTTCGTTGTCTTAACCTCTGCTCTCATTCAAGGGGCAACTATTTCGCCTCTCGCTAAATGGTTTGGTTTTTCTAAAGGAGAAAAGAAAGTAACTCCCTATAGCCTAGAGCTGGTTTCTCTTGCAAAAACAAACGCTGAAATGATTGAAGTTCACATTCGGGAAAACAGCAACGTAGTGGGTACCAATCTACTCGATCTACAATTATCTGATCAGGCATTGGTAAACGCGATTATCAGAGGTAAAAAATTGCTAATCCCTAAGGGAGATACCATTTTAAAATCAGGCGATATCTTGTACGTACTTGGGCCTAAAACGGAGCAGGAGAGGATTAAGCAGCTATTTTCAGAAGAGCGTTCTGATCGAGAAGAACAGCTTACAAAACAAGAAGAAGAAAAAATTGATATATCCTAGAACAACTGGAATGTAAGATAAAAACGAAAATTTTTTCCTTTGTATGCATTGAGTTTCCTCTGTTGGTAAAAACTGAAGGTAGGAGGTGGTCAACATGACCTACAATCAAAATTATAATGCTTCTGCTTACAACCAAATCTCTGGACCTGCAAGCTCGATCTTCAACCCAAATTTCGCTGGTACAAATGTGCAGGAAGTAAAAGCTTTGAACAATAGCTTTTATCCAACAAACCAATCCTTTAGCCAAGTATCGAATCCAGCATTTGGGACACAAAGCGGTTTTGGATCCGCTAACAGTGTCTATAACCCCGGTTTTGCTGGTACAGATGTTCAAGAGGTTCGAGCTCTGAATGCAGGTCAACCTGCTCCAACTTTAGCAAATCAAGCTTACGGACAATTCTCTTCTTATGGTAATCAAAATTATGGAACACAAGGTGGATATGCTGGTGCAAATAGCGTATTCCAACCTGGTTTTGCTGGTACCAATGTTCAAGAGGTTCGAGCTCTCAACGCAGGTCAACCTACACCAGGTGTTGCAAACCTAGCAAACCTAGCCTATGGACAATTCTCTTCAGGTAACCAAAACTATGGAGTACAAGGCGGATATACTGGTGCGAACAGCGTATTCCAACCTGGTTTTGCTGGTACCAATACTCAGGAAGTACGTCAATTAAACGCAACTCATGCAGGAACCGCATTATCTCAAGGCTTGAACAGTAACATTAACAGTGTGTTTAATCAAGGTTTTGCAGGTACGAATGCAAATGAGGTACAAGCGCTTAATGCCGGTTATTCCCTGCCTGCTGTAGCTCAACAGCCGTACCAATCCTACACGCCACAAACACAATCATATCAATTTCAGACTCCTTCCTATAGCAGTCCAGTGAGCTATGCTGGAGCCAACAGTGTATTCCAACCTGGTTTCGCTGGCACAAATGTTCAAGAAGTACGTCAATTGAATGCAAGTCTACCTGCTTCTGCTGTTACTCAAAGCATGGGCAGCGGTATTAACAGCGGATATGCAACCCCAGCTTTTTCTCAGCAAGCTCAACAAAGCTATCAAAACTATAGTTCTCCTGCTCAAAACATTTTCCAAAATGGATTCGCAGGTACCAATGCTCAAGAAGTAAGAGCTCAAAACGCTGGTGGATACGGTACACTACACTCTTATAGCGGCTTGTAATTCTTACCCTATTACCTAGTCGTAAACAAAAAGACCGCTCTCGACAGGCGGTCTTTTTTATACTTAGGAAGGAGGCTGAATATGAAGCCGTATGGAGACTTTCGCAAACTATATAAATCTCTTAGGCGCTACGATTCACAACAGATTGCTGTTCAATGTAGTGAGGATCTGTTAGAAATTGAAGAAATCTGGCACTTTTATGAGACACTCACCGTTCATGAACTGCGCATTCTCTGTGCTGCTATCAAAAAAACAGAAGCTCAGCTCGGATACATACCGTTTTGTTTTTCTACCGTACCTATCGTCTTCATCATATTTTCCAGCAAGCTAACACATTACATTGCTAATAGCATCCCTTTGCTCTCTGTCCTTATTGTTGGTTTTGTCACGTTGTTAGTCTTTTTGATTTTCCGGCATTTCCGTAACAAATCATATAATGCTCTGCACTTATATATCGTGGAAAATCTATTGCAAGTTAAATCGAAAGAAAAGAGCTCTGAAGACGAGCAAACCTGTCCGATTGCAGCTTCACCATTGATATAGAGATGGGTCTATCCTTCCCTCTCCTTTTCGAGAGGGTTCGCCGTCTTCAAGATAACATACTTGCCAGTCCACATGTTACTTGTAATCACCTGTTTTTGGCCATTACGTTCAAAAAAGTACCCTCCCCCTTGTTGCTCTATAAATTGGTATCCTCTTTGAGCCATTTGCTGTTTTAATCTTTCTGCCGCCTCTTTTTGAGTTCCTTCCATCATATAATACTCATATCCACCTTCTTTTCCGAGGCTGACCAGCTGCTTAGGATGTTCCTTTACCATAGCCATTGCTTGTTCGACCGGCATGGATGCAATGGGTAACGGAGGATACGGTAAATGAATGATCCACAGATAAACAACGAAAATACCTAATAGTACACTGCTCACTTTCCAGCCCATTTTCATACGTTTCCTCTTTTCTCCATAATGGAACGATATAGCTCATTAAGTGTATGTAGACTAGTCGTATCAACAGTAAACAGTTGGCCATCAAACCAGTAGATATCATTTGCAAGCTGACTTAAATCGCCCTCAGTGTGTTCCATTTGAGCCAAAACACACGCTTGCGTATCATCTACACAATGCCGTACAGCAAGATGCCTTTCTATGTCATCGGAAAAACGCTGCTTCAATCGACAAAACACAGATCCATTCTGGTGGTTACATAAGCGATGTAGCGCTAGGTCAATTTGCAACCAACATGTCACGTAAAAGTGAAACTCAAGAAACAAAGTAGTAAGCGCTTTTTGAACCAACTCCTCCGCTTCTAATTCGTCGTTACTTCTTGTCTCTATACAAGCCTCCCATTCAAATACAGCTAAACGTAGTTGTTCTTTAGCTAGCTCAATGACCGGATAATGACTTACAGCCCCACGGTAAAATTTTTGAACAATCTGAAATAATAAAGCAGGGGGCCGCGGAGGTAGGTTTCCGTATCGGCTATTTGTATCACGCATACACTCATCCCCTTACTCGATGGCTGTTCCTTGTTCTTTCAAGCGGTTGATAATCTCATCAGCCCACTCTTTAAAAACACGAAGAGCTGATTCAATATCGGTATGTATCTCCATTTGTAAACATGTGAAATCAGGAAAATCTGTAATTTGATTCTTCTGGACACGAACCCCATCTTGTATAATCTGTATCTCCAAAAAGACGGGTACATTCTCATCCACACCATACGTATTTTCTACATATTCATAGGTACGAACCCATTCAAGAACCCTAATTTCATTTGGTTTTAAATGAATGGCTTGCGTTATCGACATAATCGTTTCATTTCCGTAGTAATGCATACCTTATACTCCCCTTTAATACTTCCGATATTTGAAGCATACAGCAAACTAATCTTGTTCACAAGCTTGTAACAGCTAGAATTGCTGTGAAATAATGTTGGGAGAAAAATCCCGTTCAATTTACGTCCTCCTAGATAAAAAAACTCCACTCCCAATGGGAATGGAGACACTTTATTAAGCTAAATGAAAAGCAAACGTCATTACAAAACCAAATAAGGAAAGTAATATCGATCCAACTAAACCTGCTGAAAACGATTTTAGTCCCATTCGTTTGAAGGCAACCAAATCTACATTTAACCCTAATCCTGCCATGGCCATCGCGATTAACAAATATGCGATGTTGACGATTTGTGTAGCAATTTCTTGAGGAATAATTCCTAGTGAGTTAACAGCGCTCATTGCCAAAAATCCAAAGATAAACCACGGAATAGGTAGCGACCTCCAGGAAAACTGTTTATTTGTTTCCCCATTCATTTTTTGTTCCAAACGACTGCTCCATATTCCTATGCCAATCGCAATAGGGACAAGGAGAGCAACTCGAGTTAATTTGACAATGACAGCAATATCTACAGCACTATTTCCGCCAGATGCCGCTGCTGCAATCACGTGTGCTATCTCATGTAGGGTAGCACCAGAGAAAACACCATAACCATTTGGTGTAAAGCCAAGAAAAGGATAGAGAAGTGTATACAGAAGCGTGAAAATAGTACCTAAAATAGCAACGGTAGCCGCTCCAATCGCTGTTTCCTCATCGTTAGCTTTGATTTGCGGAGCAATTGCTACGACCGCTGCCGCACCACAAATAGCCGTTCCACATGCCGTTAAAATCCCTAATTTCTTTTCTACTTTAAACCAGCGTGTAAATAGATAGACTACACTTAATCCAAAAACAATGGCTAATACTGCCATAGCAAACACTTTAGGACCTGCATATAAAATATCCATCAAATTTAATCGCATACCAAGTAAAATAATACCGAACCGAAGCAATTTTTTGCTAGAAAAATTGGTACCTGCAATCGTTTGTTGTGGAACACCAGCCACTGCACGCCATGTAATCCCGATCAAGATCGCAATTACCAATTGCCCCATTATACTTAAAAAAGGAAATTGAGCTAGATATCTAGCTACTAAAGCGATAAGTAAGGTAATCACTAATCCAATGATAAAACCAACTGTCCGCTTCTCTTGTTTGACAAGCCCTTTGGTTTTTGTTTTGACTTCCATTGTATCTCTCCATTCTGTCTATCAAGGAACTTCCCTTATCTGCTTCCACTATAAGTTCTTTTGATTGACAAGTGAAATACAGATATACAATGCTTATCATTAGAAAAACTTATCATTAGAAACAAATCACTTTCATAAAAAACGCATGCCCCCCTTTCTAAAAGGAATTACATGCGTTTTTTATCATACGATTAGTCTGTAGATGACGATTCATGGCCCTTCAAGCGTTGGGCTATTTTTCTTTGTAAAGGTATAGTAGCTCGACATAGGAGCTCGATTAAATGCTTGCTCGACTGCATCGCACACCGCATCCATGCTGGTAGCTTCATTATGTAAGTAGCTGTAGGCAATCCGATAAGAGCGATCAACGTCTTCTGCTCCATGTTGTCTCCTCCTTATTTATCTCACCATAAGTGAGATGCACAAAGAGCCGATTTAGTTTTTTATTTCTTTCCGTATTCATAAATAAATGTTTAAAACTTCCTTTGATCATGGATTTACTCTCTCTAGGGTCGGAGCACTAGTCGTATTTATTGCCCTATATCGTAATCCTCCCTCTAGCTCCTTCCCTTTTCGTTAGATAGTTTCTCTGATTGTATTGTGTTTCGAGCAAGGGGGAACATTTTTTGCCGTGCTGTTTTTTACCTTTTTTATCCCCATATCAATTAGCCCCTCCCTATATAGGAAGGAGCTTACATGTATAAACTATCTTAACTCATCGGCTATCTTTACTAGCGTTTTTCCAGCATTAACAGATATTTTACTCCGGCAATTCTACGTAAAAAAAGATCATATTGTCACGTGATTCAGCCCAAATTTTCCCACAATGCAACTCAACGATGCTCTTAGCAATAGCTAGACCTAATCCAGAGCCTTCCTTTGCCATACTCCGTGATTCATCAACCTTATAAAAACGTTCAAATAAACGATCTAATTCCATCGGAGTCAGATTGGGGCCTTTATTACCAATTGAGATACGAATAGAACTTCCTAGTTGTTCTGCGCTTATTAAAATTTCACCTGGTTTTTCACTATATTTAATAGCATTTATTAGTAAATTATCAAACACACGTACTATTTTATCTGCATCTACATGTACTAACAGATGGTCTACAGCATAGTTTTTCCGAAAGAGCAAACCTTCTTCTTCCGCTTGAGGTACAAGCTCCTCCATTAACTGTTCTAACATTTCTAATATATCAACTCTCTGCATTTGCATTCTTACACCATTATTAGATAGCTTGGTATAATCAAATAAGTCCTCAATTAAACGCTTTAATTGTTCCGACTTATTAACAGCAATTCCGGCATACTCTTCCAATTGTCCCTCACTATGATAACGCTTATCCTGAATCAGTCGTAAATAACCCATAATAGAAGTAAGTGGAGTACGTAAATCATGTGAAACATTGGTGATTAGCTCATGCTTGGTTCGCTCTGCCTTACGTTCTTCCTCTCTAGTATGATGTAATTGCATCGCCATGACATTAATATTATTAGCCAACTGTCCCAATTCATCGTTACTGTTAACTGGTACACGAATGTCAAGATTCCCCAGTGCCATTTCTTGAATACCTTGTGAAATACTTTGAATTTGGTACATTTTTCGCTTTGTTAGATAGTAAAAGGAAAAAATAAATACGCCAAAACCAATTAGTCCTGGTAACTGACTATAGCCTGTTTGATAGACGATAGACGGTTCTGGCATACCTCGTACTATTAAATAAAGTTTTTTATCCCCTACATCCACAGGATAGAAGGAAACAAACTCTTTTGCCTCATTCTGATAATCCTGACGATAAATACGCAGATCCATTGCATTTTGGATAACAGAATGAATATCAATCGTAGCCTCGGAGGTTTGTTTACTTTTATATAAGACTTTTCCTTGTTCATCAACCAATAAAATGTGATACTTCCCGCTATTCGAACGGTCATCGATTATTTCTTGCAACTCAAACCGATATGAGGGATTTTGTTGTTTATTTTCATTTTCTATTCGGAGAGTGCTTATCAAATTACGAGCATGATTATCAATGCTTTCCATCCCTGACGTATAATCAATATATGCCCGTTTCGTTAGCATATAGGGATTAAGAACACTGGCTACAAAAAATCCAGCCAGTACACATATCCCAAAAGCAGCAATCAATTGTATACGTAAACTTGATTTACCCTGAGCAATCATTTTTTTCGAAAGCTTATAACACGTATAAAACGTATATGGTATTAGCCTAAATGGATTCCATTTCAACTTTATAACCTACTCCCCAAACGGTTTTGATATAGCGAGGTTTACGTGGGTTTTGCTCAATTTTCTCCCTGATTTTACGAATATGTACCATGACTGTATTATCAGATTGATAAAAAGGCTCATTCCAAATTCGTTCGTAAATTTTTTCTGCACTAAACACAATTCCTTTATGGCGAGCCAATAATTCTAAAATAGCAAATTCTCGTGGAGTTAGTTTCACTTCTCGCCCATCTATCTTCACTTCATGCGTCGCAACATTGATCGTTAAGTCATCGACTACGAGTTCGTCAGTCTTTACTTCTGAAAAACCGCTTAACCGCATGTAACGTCTTAACTGCGACTTTACTCGCGCCAACAGTTCCATCGGGTTAAACGGCTTTGTCACATAATCGTCGGCTCCAGTAGCTAACCCAATAATCTTGTCCATATCCTCCGCTTTGGCGGACAGCATGATGATCGGGACATTTTGCTTTTCCCTGATCCTCATGCAGGCAGCCAATCCATCCAATCTGGGCATCATAATATCTAAAATAATTACGTGTACTTGATTTTCCTCCAGGATTTGTAACCCTTCTAATCCATCAGCCGCCTTCAAAACACGGAAGTCCTCGTTACTCAAATAGATATCAATTAAATCGCGTATTTCTTTTTCATCATCAATGATTAAAATCGTTTCTTTCATCATCGGATTCCTCCCGTGAACAAATAGCATCTTATGTTCATTCTATTTATTTCTCATCGGATTGTCTGTTACTTACGACACCGATAGACAAATGCAGGAGGGATGTTTAACGGCTCAAAAGAAATAGATACCTCACGAAAGGTCTCTTTCAACTGTTTTCTCATTTGTAGGGAATATTGGAAAGCGACAAAAGCACCGCCTGGTTTTAACGATTGCATAATCTCCGCTACGATCTGTTCACGTAATTCCTGTGGAAAGTTCATAAACGGTAATCCACTAATGATGACATCTACCTGTTCTACACCTGCTTGATTTAAGTCTGCTGACAAACACTGAGCATCGCAATGATGGTGAAAAGAAGGAAATCTCTCTTGTAAATCAGCTCGAAGTTTTACATCTTGTTCATATACAAACACTTTTGTATGAGATGAAATTTTATGTTTCAGTTTTTGCGTAAACACACCAGTACCTGCACCTAGTTCAACCACTGACGTAACTTCTGCCCAGTCGATTCCATCTAGCATTCTTTTAGATAAGCGTGCTGAGCTAGGAGTAACACTCCCTACCTCACGAGGTGATTTAACAAATGTAGTAAAAAACCGAACTTTATCTCTAACATATCGTTGCATAGCTAGACAAGTGGTCGTTTCTACAGCGCTTTTATTCGCTTTCATTTATGCTCTTCCTTTCTTGTCTGATCCTTTGTCTTATTTTATAAGACGGATCTTAAAAAGAAAGGGTACAAGTTCTTAAAAAAAACTTAAAATTTATACACTTCTTTATTAAGAAACAGGTCTTCCTATTGAGTTTTTATAGGTGAGATAGGCTAACCGATAATTGTGAGTAGCTGTTTCATATTCGTTTTCTCGCTGTGCTAGCTCCTCCTCAGCAGACATAAGATCCAGGGTAGTTGCAAGACCATTTTCATAGCGTAATTGTGTTAAACGATAATTCTCTTTGGAAGCTTCTCTGGCTTTTTCAAATGCCTCTATACTTTGTTTAGCGGAAGTCAAAGTTTCATAATTTCGAGTAACTTCTAACAAAATATCGTTTTTGGTTTGTTCTTTATTCACTTCTGCTGTTTCCAAATCATTTTTGGCAAGCTGTCCTTGGAAGGAGGACAAGATTGAATATTTCTCTATCGTTTCAACATTCTTTTTCGCCGCTTTTACTTCTTCGTCAATTTTTAGAATCTCAGCACGTTGGGCAACAGCTAAACGCTTGGCTTCTTCCAATGGAGTAATCTCTTTGTCGCGTATATCCTCTTCAGGTATAGATAGCTCCCATTCTTTAGTCAAATCTTCCGCCAAAAATTGATTTAGTGAAAGCGTAGAAATGCTAACCTGATTACGGGCTGCTTCATAATTAGCTTTTGCTTGGGCTAATCCTGTTTCTGCTTGCATCACATCATTTTTGGATTTTACTCCTGCTTTATATAACGTATTTGCCGTATCTACCTGTTTTTGTGCACGAGTTAAGCTTTGCTCCTTCAACTGCAACTCTTGCTTGGCATGCCACAGCTCATAAAAAGCTTTCTCTGCACCTAGCTTGGTCTTATCCTCCATTGCTTGTAACATATATTTGTGGCTGTTTCTGGCGGCTTCCGCTTTAGCTGTTTGCACATATTTCTGCTGAGCTTCACCGAGCGATGAAATATTTGATTCTTTCATCTTTACTGAACTATATATGGCTTGGTTAGCATTAATATCAGCTGTATCGACATCAAGGCGGAATTTCTTTAGATCGATATTTTGTTTCAATGCCAACTCAGCAACTTTTTCAGGAGTTAGTTCACGTTTTTCTTCACTAGTTTGGGAATGTATAGCCTTCTCATCTGTTGCATGAACCATTGCTGGATAACTAGAAAACATTAGCGAACCTATAATCACTATCAATAACCGGATTTGTTTGGTATCGGAAACACTCATTACTTGCTGGTTCCTCCTTTATTTCTTTTGCTACGCTACATAAGCTATTAAATTCATAAGCAAATTCGAATATTCTCTGCTTATTATCCACCCGTATTATGTAACCTTTCAATCAGTAAATGTTTCATTTCCTACCAAGACAAACCCAGAAAACCCAGCTTATAGCATGATTGTTATTAAAAAATAGCTTACTTGTTAAACTTCCTTTTCATTTCCTCTGTCTTTTGATAAGTTAAAATCATATTCTGAAAAATCTACCTTTAAAAGCATACAAAAAAGACGTGTAGATAGCCTTTGCTCCTTTCGGAGTCGGGCAATCATACACGTCTTGTACACCTATTATTAGCTGTTTAGAGTTGAATCAACTACTATACGCGAGGCTTTCTACCTTCAGATGATGGTTTGCTAGGTGCTCTACCACCACTGCTACGACGACGGTCATCACCGCTACTGCGACGACCACCTTCTGAACGGCCACCACGATAGTTGCTACTACCGCTACGACGCTCGCCATAGCCACGGCGTGGACCACTACCGCGTTTATCATCGCCAAAAGGACGGCGTTTTTTAGAACGTAGAGGTGCCTCTTCAGTTAAACGAACTGGAGTTACATCCGGCTCTTTGGTCAGCATTTTCAGAGCAGCTGCCACCAATGTAACAGAATCATTTTCTTGAAGTAGAGTTTCTGCCAAGCTATGGTAATCACGGTAGTTTTCTTCACCAATTACAGACAATAATTTGTCAACTGTAATACGTTGTGCACCTTCAATCGCTTCCGTTAATGTTGGTACAGGACGACGACTCATTTTACGTTTTGTAACCTGTTCAATCATGCGCAAGTGATCAATCTCGCGAGATGTTACAAATGTAGTCGCAACACCTGTCTTACCTGCACGACCTGTACGACCAATACGGTGAACATAGCTTTCAGGGTCTTGTGGAATATCAAAGTTATATACGTGTGTAACACCACTGATATCCAAACCGCGAGCTGCTACATCTGTTGCAACCAGAATGTCGATGGTGCCTTCTTTAAATTGACGAAGAACACTGTCGCGCTTTGCTTGTGTTAAGTCACCATGGATACCTTCCGCAGAATAACCACGTTTGTTCAGGGCTTCGCTCAATTCATCAACGCGACGCTTCGTACGGCCAAACACGATAGCTAATTCTGGGGACTGTATATCTAATAAGCGAGTCATTACATCAAACTTCAATTTTTCCTGAACTTCCATGTATACTTGCTCAATGTTTGGAACCGTTACTTCTTTTGCTTTCACGGTGATTTTTTCTGGGTTTTTAAGGTAGCGTTGTGCCAAAGATTCGATTTGGCGTGGCATTGTTGCTGAGAACAACAAAGTCTGACGCTCATCTGGAATTTGCTCTAAAATGCTTTCGATTTCTTCAATGAAACCCATGTTTAGCATTTCATCAGCTTCATCCAATACCAAGGTTTGAATGTTTTGTAGACGGATTGTGCGACGGTTGATGTGGTCAATTAGACGGCCAGGAGTTGCAACGATAACGTGAGGGTTCTTTTTCAATGCGCGCATTTGACGCATGATATCCTGTCCACCATAGATTGGCAAGGTTTTAATACCTGTGTATTGACCTAGTTTGATCAATTCCTCAGATACCTGTACAGCCAACTCACGAGTTGGAGCCAATACAATACCTTGAATGTGGTTAGAAGAGGTATCAATCTTTTCAATCATTGGGATACCGAATGCTACGGTTTTCCCTGTTCCTGTTTGAGCCTGACCAATCAGGTCTCTTCCTGTTAATGCAACTGGAATGGTTAAAGCTTGGATTGGAGTCGCTTCTTCAAAACCCATGTTACTGATGGATCGAAGTACGGATGGACTCAATCCTAGTTCATTAAATGTAGCCAAATTTTTTCAATCTCCTTTATTTACGGATGAAATCCTACATGCTTTATACACGATAAGTGCCAGAAAACGTAACATCTATAGTCTGCCACTTTATTGTGTATATAAGCCTCTAATATTTTATTTGCTTCTGATAAACCTATCAGTGGAATGATCGTCTGTAAGCACTCGTTTTTCACAAAAAAAAGCATTAAGCAGAATTCACACTTAATGCCTGCACATTCTCGTGTTTTATAAAAAAATGGCAATCATTAAAGATGGAACAACAAGTCCATCGCCATTGGTTACTCGCGAATTTCCCACGGATATAGGCGTTTCATCGCAACGTATTAACAATATCATGTCTTTTGATGAAAAGCAACTAATTACAACCAATGGAACCCTTATAAAAAGCTTTATTAGATGGGAACAATGTACTTTACTACCATGATAAAATGAAGCGTGGTTCCTGCCATCACGAACAAATGAAATATCTCATGAAACCCAAAACGATTGGGGAAAAAATCAAATATTTTGGTCGCATAAATGATGGCTCCTATCGTATACATTACGCCACCAATGATAATGAGAGCAATCGCTCCAATCGGTAAGTGATTGATTAGTTGGACAAACGGAACGACCGCAATCCAGCCTAATGTCACATAAAAAGCCGTAGATACATAGCGCGGAGCGTGAATATAGAAAATTTTCAGGAACATTCCGATCAATGCTAATGCCCACACAGCACCGAGCATACTCCATTTCCAGCCACCCGATAAACCATAGTAAAACACGGGCGTATACGAGCCTGCAATGAGGAAATAAATAGCGATGTGGTCAAATTTCTTGAGCATCATTTCTTTTGCTGGCGTTGTCCTCACCCAATGATATAAGGAGCTTGCACCGTATAACAAGATGATACTAACACCAAAGACTGTTAATGTAATCAGCTTGGAAACACTGTGACGGGACAAAACGATCAAAAACACAAGACCAACAATACCAGCCAGGAACGTAATAAAATGCGTCCATGTATTAACCGGTTCTTTCATTTTCCAAAAACGCTTCATCTTTCCTCTCTCCCTTCCTTCGTACCGGACTTGCATAATAATAAGCCCTATTGTATCACTCCATAAGCACATCGAATAGAAATACTTTCATTTTTAACAAAACATTCATCTTAATCAATAAGATACTTCTTGTGATGTGCTTGCATTGCTGTGGTTTCCCTTGTTATTGATGTACAATATTTGTAAAACAACGGTTTAGAGAAAGGAAGACTAAAAATGGCTCAAACCTTCATGATACTAGGCGGCATAGGCGGTTTTCTCTCTGTGGCGCTAGGGGCATTTGCAGCTCACGGTTTAAAAGGAAAACGAAGCGATAACATGCTGGCCAATTTTCAAACCGGTGCACAATATCAGATGTACCATTCTCTCGCTTTAGTGATGACAGCGATTTTGATCAAAGTCCTAGGGACGAGTGCGCTACTTACTGCTGCTGGATGGTTGTTTGTTGTGGGGATTGTCCTCTTTTCGGGAAGTTTATATGCGCTGAGTTTATCAGGTATTCGTAAGCTTGGTGCTATTACACCACTCGGTGGGCTTGCTTTTCTAGCAGGATGGGCTTGCCTATTCATCTGTGGGTTTACTTGGTCCGCGTAATTGTTTTTTGCTAAATAAAAAACTTGCAGATAATACCTATTTTTTGTATTATTTTTCCATGTCTAATATTTTAATTAAAGATAAACAGCGAATAAAAATTTTAAAAGCATTGGCGGATGAAACACGCCTGCAGATCATTCGGGTTCTTTTTCAAAAAGAACAAGAGGCAAAGTGCGGGGAGGTCGGTGAACTTTGTCACATGTCAAAATCTAATGCCTCTTATCATTTTCGAACCTTACGAGAAGCAGGGCTCATCCATATGCGCAATGAAGGCCAGTCTAAATTTTTACGTATTAATCGAGAAACCTTTGAACAATATTTACCTACATTCCTCCAAACCTTATAGGGTAAGAGCATTTTTTGTCCAGGCTATGCTACCGAGAAATTAATTCGGCATACTCGATAAAAAAGCATACGAACCGGGCGACGTTTACTAATTCCCGATCCGTATGCTTGTCTTTTATCCCTACTTATCTCTACAACAAGTTAAGTTTTCCTATCATTCGTTTGATCATTACGGCACAATGAGATCGTGTTGCATTTGCCTGTGGTTGTAAATACCCGTAGCTGACACCTTGAATGAGTCCAGCATAATAAGCCTCTGCTAGATCGCGTTTTCCCCAAGCAAGCTGGCCTAGATCATGGAATAAAGTGCTAAAAGTAGCTTGTTGACCGGTAGTAATCTTTACACGAAGCCCCCGTTTTTCTAATATGCGTTTCATAATAACTGCCATTTCCTGACGAGTAATGGTTTTATTTGGTCCAAACATCCGATTTTCGTAACCAAGAACATAACCTCTGCTCCTTGCTGTCTCTACAGCACCAGCATACCATGCGGATGAATAAACATCGCTAAAGCGTGAACCACTTCCTTCTTGTTCTCCAAGCGCTCTTATTACCATCGCTACAAATTCAGCACGGGTAATTGGTTGTTCTGGTACGAAATAATTACTTGACTGACCATAGATCATTAGTTTGTTTGCTAACAATTCCACATCATGACGTGCCCAGTGTCCATACATATCTCGGAATGTCTTTTTGAAGGTAGCAAGGGCAAAGGTTCCAGTCATACGCTGATCCCGTATTTTGACTCTAGTTTCGCCACGTACATACTCAAAATCAGCCGGTACATAAGACAAGCGATTCTGTTTGTCATCATAGTGAAACACAGCCGTTGTGCTTGTATCTATTCTCCCATCTACTGTATAAGAAAAGTTATCTTTTTTATCAAAATGAACAACTTTTGAAATAACCCTACCGCCTTTTTTTTCAACGGCTCTTATCATTTCACGTTGCCACTCTTTATTGTTCTCTTTGTCTTTACGAGAATTTGCTCCTGAACCTGATGAAGAATCATCCTCTACAATTACTTTAACTCTATCCTCCTTATCTCCATCATCGGAAATAACATAAACATAAGTGGTCCCTTCTCGCTTTCCTTTAATTTCGGCTTTACCCTTCCCTCGGTCTTTTACAGTCGCAATCCGTTTATTTTTACTTTTCCATTCTACGTTTTGATTGGTCGCATCCTTAGGAGAAACAGTAGCTCGAACCGTAACAGTATCCCCCTTATCCAGTTTGATTCTTGATTTATTTATCCGAATACTCTTAACCTTCACATCTTTACCGAATACATCTCGTGGTACTTTTGCAGCGAAAACAGTTGGCTTGTTCAGCTTTAGAGCTTCTACGATGACCGCTGCCGTATCCATTGCGGAAATAGAATTTGGATTGTTGCCTGTCTTTATGTCCGGTCCTGATACTGCCCACGTCAGTTTGTTAAACTTGTTCGTAGAAGTAGGGTAATCAACATCAGCTCCTTCATCTGTTACCAAAAGAATTAAGGATTTATTTTTCTGTTTCTGTATCTCTAGCGCCTTTAGTATAAGTCCCACTTCCTGATCCACTTTCCGCACAGCTTCTGTATATTTTGCGGAATGATAGCCATATTGATTCGCTGCTAGCTTCGGGCCTTGTAATTGAACAAACGTTAATCTATTTTTATTCCCTTGATGTAAAATATACGATGCCGCTTGCTTGGCTACTTCTGCATCAGATAGATTTTGACTACCAGTGTTCATGGTGATTTGGTCGACTTTTGCTAACTCTTCTTCTAAAATCCCTCGACGGATATCTGCGTTAGCTGTAAAAGCCCCGATATGAGCTTCCGGTCTTTCTTCATGTAGCCACCGAATCACAGAAGCATGTGGACTATATGTCGTACGCGAATTAGTATCTACATTACTGCTAGTAATACCATGTTCCTCAGGAGGTACACCAAGTAGGATGCTTGCCCAGTTTTCTGCACTTTTTTGTTCAGCTACGGGCTTGGCTACATACGTATAGGTCCCGTTCTTAATCAAGCTATCCATATTTGGAGTAAAAATCTTTTTGTTAGCGTTACCAAGTCCACTAATACCAATCAAAATCACACGTTCATACGACTGTAAATGTTTGTACTGATCAAGCTGCTGTTGCACCAATTTTTTATCATGACTATCAATCCTGCCATCCCGATTGACATCAGCATTTTTAATTTTTGCCCAGGTAGGATCTTTCTTATCTTTGCCCATATGTTTTTGGACGAACGCTACATCCTCAGAAGTTAGCAGCCCATCTTGGTTTACATCCGTATTTGCATATACTTGCACTTCACCGATATATGTGGGAGCCATTTTATCTATGAAAACATAAAAGCGGGCTTTACCAGGGGAGTTCCCTTGAATACGAAATCGATTATCAGCTTGTTTGGTAATAGTAGCAATGTCTGGGTTATCGCTCATTACTTTATAGTCTAACTCTATAGTAGGAGCTACCAAAGTCACATCCACACAGTGGTCTACGTGAACATTAAGCTTTTCATGTGTTAGGGAAAACTGTGATAGAAGCTTCTTTGCATTTTTCAATGTGACCATATCAGTTGTGGAAGCGTTACTCTTTGCGGGGAGTAGTGGGGCTAAGTGTATATCCTTAGATTGATCCTTGGACTTTTCTTCCGATTCAGTAAAATCTACTGGGATCGTAATGTCTGGTTTTTGTTGTCCTGTCTTTGACTTTGTTTTTGTTTCGTTAGATGGATCTGGTTCTTTTTTTGAAGTAGACGTGTTTTGATCAGCTGTAGTTATGTCTTGGTCATCTTTGGTATCTGTGGTCGGGTGATTTTTACGTTTGACTTCGTTAACCGATACAGTCACCTGTGTCTTAGATACTGCCAATACGTCTACGGGTACTGTGGATAAAAATAAAGCGAAGGCTGATCCAGCAGAAATCCATTTTAAAACGCAGTTAAACATGGTATCCTCCTTTTACTTTGTTGTTTCATCACATTTCATTAGAGATAGCGATACAACAGTTGTTAACCTCAAAGGTTCTTAACCATGTTATGCGTTTACTGAAACGGATTATGCTTTAATCAAGTTTTTACATGCAAAAAGATAGCCTGGATGGCTATCTTTTTATGTTATAGTACTACCTATTTTCGTTTTATATTTACTTGCTATAAAAGACTTAATGACTGAGCTGGTACTTGTTGGCGCAACCATTTCATTTCTTCACCTAATACCTTAGCTGGGTTAGGACCAAACCACTCGATTGATGCAAAATGATCTGTCTTAGCAATAACTTCAAGAATAGAACGATAGTCTACTGCTCCATATGCTAATGGGACAATCCCTTCGCGGCTTCCACTTGGCGAGTAAACATTATTTGGCAGAAAAACTCCCAAATGCTCAGTAGAAACGATATTTTTCAGGTGATAATGGTGCACCCATGGCTGTAGCTTTTCAAAGCTGTCAATTGGATCAGCACCGGATTCCCAGATATGCAAAAAGTCCAGATTGATTGCTATCGATGGATGGTTAATTTCTTCTAATAGGGTCAGCGTAGATGTGAGATCATCAGTCAATGTGTTGGGATGTGTCTCTAAGAGCAGTTCCATCCCATTCTCCCCACATAGATCGCACAGTTCGCGCAAATGCTTTACATATAACGCTCGCTCGTTTGCCGATACCTCAGCACTTGCCTTCTGCCCAGCAAACGTCCGAATGCGATTGCCCCCTAACCACTTCGCTAAGGAGATTAATCGTTTCCCTTTATCGAGCGTTTTGGAGAATGATTGATGAGAGGATATATCTAAATAGTCGCTTAGCATCGATATCTGCATTTCATGCTTTGTTAAGATACGAAGCTGTTCTTCTCCTTTTTCTCGATCCCCATCATACAAGTGCTGAGCATGAATCCCCCATAATTCGATACCGTCAAAATCATGTTTTCTGGCAAATTCAACCATATCTGCAAAAGAGATTAGCTGATGGCGAAAAGAAATCGTGCATAGTGAAAATTTCATCAACCCTACCTCCATTCCTCTTCATTAAGAGTCACAGCTGCTCTATCCATCAACGTCCATTGTACAAACTGTCTCTCTAGCTCTTCTTTAATCTGTAATTCAATCGTATCGGCTTCCTCAAGGGCCTCAATGATCGGAGGTAGCAGTGCTAAATTCTTAGTCATAGACATTTTTACCGCCAGATATTGGGCCGTGGTGAAGGCTTGTACAACATCTTCAATCTGATAAGCTAGCCGTAAAAATTCATCACGGGAATATTGAAGATAATCTTTAAAAAACATGAACGCATACTCGTAACTATATTTTCGGATCGCAATCACTTTCACCTGTTTCACAGCAGGTAGTAGCATATCGAGAGTATATCCATTCCTCTCCTCTGCCATATCTGAGATCAATGCTTTCAGACTACTAGTAAATTCATTATGACTCCGTTGAAAAGTAGCATGAAAGTATTGCTCCGTTTTTTCATAGGAGGGTGCTACGATATTCCTAGCATCAAATAAATAGCCGCCTCCGAATGGATTTTGTAGGAATGCTTCTATGACTGTTGCCTTTTTTACATTTCCCTCCCAGCGAAAGTCTGGGTCGAACATAAACCATTCGTCCTCGTTCTCTGTTTTAGAAATCATCAAAAAATGAGGAAACGGCTTTAAAGCGAATTTATTATCACGTTCAGGAATAAGTGACATATCAATCTGTACAAGCACAAACTGATGCTCGTTGCGAGAATCAAGTAGCTCTAAAAAGGTTTGCAAATTACTCTCTTTATCTTTATTAGAATCGTACCATTCCTGTACGTTAGCACTAAAAAGGTGTTCAAATCCATTTATAATTGGCTCATGATTGTCTGTGTAGTAGGTTAGAACTCCGTCTTCTTTTTTGACAAAATCAGCATCCCAAACCCCAAAATAATAGGGACGGTAATCCACATGTGTATATCGTTTGATTACTTCACAAAAGCAACTAATTAAGCAATGAACCTTAACCATGAAATCCCCCTGAGCTGTACGTATTGGTACAAAATCGTTAAAAATCTATTGCGTAGGAGTAGACGATAGAGCAGTAGTATTAACTGGCTGTAACTGCTCGATAAAGTCAAGCAAAGATCCTACTGTAAGAAAAGTACGTGGGTCCAATTCTTTTGCTGGGACCATCAATTGCAATTCTTCCTCAATATAAACAATCAACTGAAGAAGCATGATTGAATCAATCAATAAATCCTCCTGTAATCGCATGGATTCATCTAGGGTGACGACGTGAGTCAATTTTAGCTTCTTCGTCACTATTTCTTTTATCTGTTCCATTCGTTCCTCACGCTTCATGAACAACTTCCTCCGTTTCTAACAAGCGACGACTTACTTTACCATTTGGTGTTTTCGGGATCCTTTGTACACATGTAATTTCAAAAGGAACCTTGTAGGCTGGCAATCTGGGTAAGCACCAATCTCGAATGCTAGAAGGGGTGATACTCTCATCAGCTACGATCATCGCCTTAACTACCTCACCCATTACAGGATGCTGACCTCTATAAACAACAACCTCTTTCATCCCGTCCATTTTTAAAATCATTTCCTCTACTTCCATAGGAAACACCTTCAAACCTGATACATTAATTACATCATCCATTCGGGCAACAAATTGAATATGGCCTGCTTGCCAATACCCTAAATCCTGTGTATAGATTGTCTTATTATTGATCGTAGCCGTAATCTCCGCCGGGCTATCCGTTTCCACTCCTGCTGTAAGCGTCACATGTGATAGAGGCTTTCCTAGATCAACATGAGAGGTCATCTGTTCACTGATACTTATACATCCCGTCTCTGAGCAACCATACTGTTGCATCATCGTATCTGTCATGCCTTGTAGCCTCGTAAATAATTGCTCCGGCATAGGAGCACCAGAGGTCATGATTCGATGAAAACGAACCGCTTCACTCGTAAAACTGGATAAGACGTGGAATAGCAACGGTACCCCATAAACGATGTGCTGTGGTGTCTTTTTAATAACCTCCCAAGCAAATTTGGGATTCTTATGAGTAACCACCAATGGCTTACTTCCTCGTTCCAAAGTAGCCAATACCCCGCAAATCAATCCATAGGAATGAGTAACGGGCGCCATTACTATCGGAACTAAGTCCTCATATGCACGAAATACCTGGTTATATGCTGACATTTCTACGTTGATTTCTTTCCAGCTACGTCTTACCAGCTTTGGTTGACCAGTCGTTCCCGAGCTGTATTGATAAACAGAAGGTTCCTGCTCTGTCGCCCCTTCTTGTGGGACCAACACAAAGTTTTCTGGAACATGGTAGATAAGCCCATAGCATTGACCGTCCACTGCCATTTGATAAGCTGTCTCTTCTGGCGTTTCACCATGAATAAGCAGAACCGAAGCACCATGGTCACGTAAATAAAGGACGAGACTAATAATGTCTAACGCATTCGACAAGCATAAAGCGAATCTTTTTCCCTCTGGTTGTTGAAAATGGGGCATTCCTAAATAGCTCAGCAGTCGAGAATCAAATTGATTTGAACCGATTTCATTTTCATTGATGATCAACATGGTTTATCACCTCCTACAAAGGATAGCTCGCAAGCTTTCTCTAGCTTGATATAGAGCATTGGGTACTTGGTGTACATGCGTCACGTTATCAGAATAAAGGCGTCGCTTAGTTAATTGCTCTGCCATGATGCTTGGAACAAATAATTGAAAAAGCTCAAACCGTTCCTTCAGCTCAGGAAAACGACTTTGGTGCTGCTCGATCATTTGAGCTATTAGCATCCAAAATCTACTTTCTGCAAAATCATAATGTTCAGCCAACATAAGCGACAATTGGCCTAAATTAATTAAAAATAGTGTTTCTAATGTTAAGTCTCGTACAAGCGAAGGATCATCCATGTGGAACATGACATTAGGCTCCACAGTTGCATAAAATTCATGTACATTCGCAAAATCCGGACATGCCTCTGGATCGTTCAGATATGGTTTACAGTATATCAAGTCCTCATGAAAATCTTTTAATGCAACTCGTACGGGAACCCCTTTGCGATGGATCAGTATCATGTTTTGAGCGTGAGACTCCAGCGCAATCCCATGCTTAACCAGTAAATGGACAACTGGTAGTACACTTTTTTCAACCAATTGTCTCAGCCAATTCTCAATACCATACTCACGTATCCATGGATCAATAAACGGGACTCCATCTAACTCTCTTGCAGATAAAGCATTGAAGGGAACAGCTTCTTCATCAGGCTCCAGGTATTGATGCAGGCTTTCTCTCCACATGCATCCAATCACACCAAACGTCACCATCTCAACCAAATCTGCTGGAGGTGGTGGATCATAGCAAACCGTCGCAAATTCTCCAAGCATAACTAATTTGATCTCATCTTTGAGATATGGGTCTGTATCTCGCATTCCCTTTAACCAACGGGAAATGAGTGGCGCACTAGCAAGCGAATGCGGGGTTAAGTGACGAGCTGCGGAAGTGTTGACTACATTTATCGCTAGCTTCACATAAGGTTTGATTCGATTGCTGCTGTTGGCAAACGTCCGAATTGATTGCTGTGGTCGATAACGATCGTTGGAGAGCCCCAGCTCCACGATTCTTTTGGCATGCAAATCAGCCTGAAAAGCGGGAACGATATGTTTGCGCCACTGCCACGGATGCACCGGTAACATATCATACTCCTCAGGATCGCATCCTTGTTGTACGAAAACCGAACGAAAAGCTTCTCTCTGTTCTACTCCCAATTCATCCAAAAATAACTGCTGAGTCTCCATATCCTGATCTGTTTTTACATGCGCATACTGTTTATGTATGCCTATCCATAATAGCTGCACTTCCTGTTTAAACTCTGGTCCATATGCGTAATGATCAAGGTAATCGAATCCTAGCCGGGATTTGTAGCTAGGGTGATATGGGTGACCGTCCATCAGGTCGCCCTCCAGTTCGTCGTAGCTCTTTCCCCTTAGCCATACTTTCCGTTCTGCCCGACTATACTGTGAAAGTGTATCTTTAAGCAGCGTTTGTTCCAATTCCTGGGCAAACGAGGCTAGCATTTGCTCGTCTACGTCTCTTTTGCGGAATATATCCATTAAAAAGCGCGTAATCGACTCTGCCTCTTGCTCCGTCTTACCATCAACACGCATGAGCGGTTTAGATGGTAAAAGCCGGATCATTCCAAATGTAATGGTCCGCCGCGCCCAGCATTGGTAAGCTACTGGTTGGTCGTGTTCGTCCCACCCCGTGATGGTGATACGTGTAGACGTTTCTTCTAGCTGTGTTTCAGGAGTCAAAATTCCTTCGTAGATCATGGATTCAATACACTGACGAAATACTCTTCTTCGCACCTGCAAGTATTGTTCGGAGCGAATGGCTTCCCCAATGTTCACATCGCAGTCAGTTACTTGCATTACCAAAGCCTCCATTATCAACAGTCATTTTTCCGTTTTGTTAACGTAGCGCCAGTTGGTTTTCAGTTTCGAGTTCTATTTGACGCTTACTTGCTTTTGCAAGCGGATTATCGATCTGAACAAAGATAGCAGAGTTGCTCTCTTCACCCTCTAGTTCGTCTACATCATGAAAACGAGTAAGTAAATTCGCCTTGCAAGCAAGCTTTTCTGACGTCAGCAGACTATGTAAAAATCGAGATGGTTCTCTATTTAACGGCAAAAACTCTTGTAACACAGTGCGCATCTCATCTAATAACTGCTGTTCATCTATTAATCCTGCGGTACCAAAGCCATTAATAAGACCAAGCATATGATTAAAAATCAGATAATAACGTAACCGTTCGTCCACCAAGCTGTCTTCGGTTACGTTTTTGCTCGTTTCACCAAGATTGGGAAAATTTCGAGATAACAATTCCTTCATTGATTGACAGTAATAATATCCTTGATTATCCCTGTAGTAAAATTGGCTGGGATATCCGTCCTGAAGCTTAACAATACTATTCTGCTGATGAGCTTCTAAGCCAATTCCCCACTTGAGATAGAGCCATACCATTGGCTTGAGTGAAATTTCCAGATAACGCCGGAACCACTCAAGACTCACCTCTGATGGCGTCCGCCCCTCCTGCCTCGCAAGCTGTAAAATAATCACAGCCAGTCTACTTTGTTGTCCAGGTAATGGGTCCTGAATTAGAGCAGCGAGCACTGTAATATTGTTAGCCTCACTACCCTGAAAGGGATTATGGCGTAAGATGACCTCAAATCCTGACTCATCCTGCTCGTCCAGCTTGAGTGTGATATAAGCGGGATCGTGTATAAAAGCAAATCCTGGATATTTTTTGCTCATATCCTCCGTAATTGTATCCAGTACCTTTTTTGCCTCTACTCCACTTTCTAACTCTGAGTGTTTGTTAACACGTAAAGAATTAGTCACTTTAACAGGAATAGAAAGCTTTATCATAAAGCTTTTATCTGGATGGTAGACCGTTCGCAATGAAGAAGTAGCTTGATAAAATTCACCTAGAGGGCCTAGATTGTGCAACAAACCACGCTTGATATACTTCTGAACTGAGTGTTGATCCAACATCCATTCCGCTTGTAGCGGATGCAGAGGGATAAGTGAGTAATTTTCATTCCTTGCATATTGCCTAATCCCGTCTCGATCTAGCACTTCCTGCCCTAGCTCTGCTTTGATAATCTCGGTAGCAGATTGTTCGAATCCCGATCCTTCTAAGACTAAAGAGTGATGGGCCGCAAAATAGTGTAAAGGGAAAGCTCCTTTTTGCTCTGGCGAAAAAATAGCCTGCTTTGTATCAGGAATTCCTTGCCGACTCTTTGGTGTAGGATGGAAAAGGTGTCCAAAGAGTAAAGCTTGCTCAGCCGTAATGAAATCCATTTCAAAGCCATATAGCTCTTCCCCGTCGTCATAGCGAGCTGCTAAGTATCTCTCCATATTTTGACAGCTTTGAATAACTCGCAATACCAGCTCGTCTGGTACTGCCTTCGTTCCATGCTGTAACGACAGTTCCTTAACCAATAATACAGTCATCGTGACATAATCAGCTTCAACTACTGGTGCCTCTTCTCTACTCTGATAAAAGGCAGGATAGTCAAATAGATGCCTTCCTGTCGGCGATTGATAGCTGGCCTTGACGTATAAATCCATTTTCTGAGACACCAACGGCACATGAAGATAATTTTCTCCATTTGTCGTCATCCACCTACCGTTTCCTGTTTCCCGGAGATAGCAGTTCAGAAAGCTTTGCATAGCTGCGTGTTCGGCAATATCTTTAACATGCTTCATATTGCATCTCCTTTTGCTTGCTACGCTTTTTTTACCAAAGAAGTAGATATTTAGGTTTTTTAATAAAAATTGAAAGTACTCACATATAAATGTAAACGATTATCATTATCAATACAAGAGAAAAAAGGGATATTTTTCATTTTTTATGTAAAATATCTACAAAAATTTCTATAAAAAAACAGGCCATTGAGAGTTATCTCAACAGCCTGCTTACGTTTTTCTTATAACTTGTCCAATACATTAGTCTTGATGTAATCACGAATTTCTTCGCCACCCTCCAAGCTAAGTACGTGCTCAGAAACTGCTTGAAGTTCCTTATAGCTTAGTTGTTTTAGCATATGACGTGCACGCAATACAGAAGGTGCGCTCATACTAAATTCATCAAGTCCAAAACCAAGAAGGATTGGCAATGCATATTCCTCTCCTGCCATCTCTCCGCACATACCAGCCCATTTGCCTTCTTTATGAGCAGCATCAATCACGTTTTTAATCAAACGCAATACTGCTGGATTATACGGATCATACAGGTAAGAAATTTGTTGATTCATACGGTCGCATGCCATGGTATATTGAATTAAATCATTTGTACCAATACTGAAGAAGTCAGCCTCTTTTGCCAATTGATCAGCGATGACAGCTGCTGCAGGAATTTCAATCATCATTCCCACTTCAATCTCCTCGTTAAAGGCAATACCTTTACCGCGAAGCTCTACTTTTACTTCTTCTAAGATTGCGTTTGCTTGACGCAGCTCTTTTAAAGTAGCGATCATTGGATACATAATTTTAATGTTACCAAATGCGCTTGCTCGTAAAAGGGCACGCAATTGCGTTTTAAACAAGTCCACTTGATCTAAGCAAATGCGAATCGCACGGTAGCCTAGGAACGGGTTCATTTCATGCGGCAATTGCAAGTATGGAAGCTCTTTATCTCCACCGATATCCAACGTACGAATAACTACAGGACGGTTTTTGTCCATCGTAAGTGCTACGGCTTTATATGATTCAAATTGTTCTTCCTCAGTCGGGAAGTTATCACGGCCCATGTACAAGAATTCTGTACGGAACAGACCAATACCTTCAGCGCCTGCTTTATCAGCTACTTCAGCGTCATGAGGGTTACCGATGTTCGCAACTAATTCAACATGATGACCGTCTTTTGATACAGATGGTTCATTGACTAATTGTGCCCATGCAGCTTTTTGTGCCTCGTACTCTTCTAATTTTTTCTGGTACGTAGCAATGAGCTCTTGCTCAGGATTTACGTATACATCACCTGTCTCACCGTCAACAATCAACATATCACCGGTTTGAACTTTCTCTGTGATATCGTTAAGACCAGTAATCGCAGGAATTTCCATCGTGCGTGCCATAATTGCAGAGTGAGAAGTACGACCACCAATATTGGTTACAAACGCTTTCACTTTGCTCTTATCAAGTTGTGCGGTATCGGATGGTGTCAGGTCATGAACAACCAGAATTACTGGTTCTTTGGAATCACCAACCAAAGTGTCTTCCACACCAAGCAAGTTCTTTAGAATTCGTTGGCTTACGTCACGCAGGTCTGCTGCACGCTCGCGCATATATTCGTTGTCCATGCTCTCAAACATACCTACGAACATGTCACGAACATCTTCTAAAGCTGCTTCAGCGTTCACTTTATCATTCTCGATGTTACCTTCCATTGCTCCAACGAATTCTGGATCTTCCAGAAACAGTTGGTGAGCTTCGAAGATTTTTGCTTCTGCTTCCCCAATGTCACGAAGTGCTTTTTGTTTAATCACTTCTAATTGGGAGTTGGTTTTGTTCAAAGCCTCTTTCAAACGTGCCACTTCCGCAGCTATTTCATCCGCTGCAAGTGTTTTACGTGTATAAGAGAGGGTTTCTTCTACCTTTACCAAAGCTCGACCAAGAGCGATCCCTTGGGCTGCTGCAATACCTTTACAAAGCAAGACGGATCATCTCCTAACTATTCTTTTGCACTTTCTAGGATCGCGCCCAATTCCTCAAGAGCTTGAGCTTCGTTTTCGCCACTTACTTCAAGTACGATTTCATCGCCTTTTTTCGCTGCAAGTGTCATAACACCCATGATGCTTTTGCCGTTAATTTTTTTTGTGCCTTTAATTAAATTTACATCGCAAGAGAAAGAAGTTGCCTTTTGTACGAACATTGTTGCTGGACGAGCATGCAAGCCAGCAGGGTTTTGAATTACGCAAGTTTTTGTTAACATGGAATATTTCTCCTTTTTCTCGTTAATTTAGTTATTCATGAACTTCTTTTTTTAGTATATTGATCATCAAGGCAGTAATCAATGTTCCTACCAAAATTGACACAATATACATCCCAAGATTACCTACAACTGGAAGAACAAACATTCCTCCATGAGGTGCTGGTAGTGTACATCCAAAGAACATCGACAAGCCACCTGCTACAGCGGAGCCCAGAACTGTTGCCGGAATTATGCGTGTTGGGTCAGCTGCTGCAAACGGAATTGCACCCTCCGTGATGAAGGAAGCTCCTAAAATATATGCGGTTTTACCTGCTTCTCTTTCCTGTGCAGTAAATTTCTTTTTGAACAAAGTCGTTGCCAATGCAATTCCTAATGGAGGTGTCATCCCAGCAGCCATAATTGCTGCGTGTGGACCATAGTTTCCTGCTGCAATCATAGCGATACCGAATGTAAATGCTGCTTTATTCACAGGACCGCCCATATCAACAGCCATCATGGCACCGATTACAATACCAAGAATGACAGCATTTCCTTGTCCCATATTACTTAACCAATCTGTTAACCAGTTATTAAGTGCTGCGACCGGTTGTGAAACAACGCCAAGCATGACTAGACCTGTTAGCAAAATACCAAACAACGGGTACAACAGAGTTGGTTTAATACCTTCAAGAGACTGAGGCAAACCAGAAAACACTTTTTTCAATCCTACCACCAAATAACCTGCAAGGAAACCAGCAATTAATCCACCTAAAAATCCAGAGCCTGTTTCCGCGGCTAGCCATCCACCAACTAAACCAGGGGCTAAACCTGGTCGATCAGCAATACTCATGGCAATATAACCCGCTAATACAGGGATCATCAGTTTGAAAGCGGAACCACCACCGATGTCACTCAGCAGCTTGGCAATCGGGCTAAAAGTGGGATCATCCGGATTGGCTGCATTAATCCCAAACATAAAGCTAATAGCGATGATGATACCTCCACCAACCACCAATGGTAGCATGTTGGATACACCGCTCATCAAATGCTTGTAAAAACCTGATCTGCCTGACTTATCTTCAGAGGAATCTGCGGAAGACGTGCTACCTTGGTAGACTGGGCCATCTTGATTTATTGCTCGTTTAATCAAGTCCTCTGCCTTACGAATTCCATCAGCTACCGGCACTTCAATCACTACCTTGCCCTTAAACCTGTCCATATCGACCTGTTTGTCAGCAGCAACGATTACCGCATCTGCCTGTTCAATCTCTTCAGATGTCAATTTATTCTTTGCACCACCGGAACCATTTGTCTCTACACGGATGGCTATGCCCATTTCTTCTGCCTTCTTTTTCAAAGCATCGGCTGCCATATATGTGTGAGCGATCCCTGTTGGACAAGCTGTCACGGCGACAACTTTTACTCCTCCTGTTTCACCTGGTAAAACAGAGGGCTCCTCTACATTATGACTTTCCTTTTCTTTTCTCGCAATCATTTTTAATAATTCTTCCTTGATCGTAGCCTGAGTCAATTCTTGTCGGAAGGACTCGTCCATGAGCATTTCAGACAGGTGTGCCAAGGTTTCTAAGTGCGCCTGGTTAGCATCGGCAGTAGCTGCAATCATGAAAAATAAATGCGATTTTTGTCCGTCCAATGCATCGTAATCTATTCCTTCACGGGAGTAGCCAAACGCAATACTTGGTTTTTTTACCGCTTCGGTTTTGGCATGGGGAATAGCAATTCCTTCACCAATTCCTGTTGAAGCATGAGCTTCACGAGCTAATATTGCTTCTCTCATTCCTTCTTTGTCGTTCAGGCAATCTGCTTGGTCCAATTGGTCAATCAGTTCTTGAATGACCTCTGCCTTGGAGGTTGCAGATAGGTGCATAACAATAGTATCTGCTCGCAGCATGTCTAAGATACGCATTTCCTTATCCCCCTGGTTCTATATTTTTGCCACTTGGATGGTTGGCAAGTATTTAGCAATAGTCGTTGGTGTACAAAAACCTTCGGACAAAGCTGTTGCTGTACCACAAGCAATCGCAAATTGAAAGGCTTCTGCCTCTTGCATCTGCTCGCTTTTAGCGTATAAAAATCCTGCAACTACAGAATCTCCGGCTCCAATCGAATTAACAGGCTTACTCTCGGGAAATTGGGCAACATAAGCGCCTTCCTGATTTACAAAGACCGCTCCTTTGCCTGCCAAAGAAACAATAACGTTCTCCACTCCCTGATCAACTATTCGCTTGGCATGCTGATAGGCTTCTATCGGTGTGGCAATGGTTACTCCACACAATTCGCCTAGTTCATGATGGTTGGGTTTGATAAAAAATGGCTTCTTGGTAATGCCCCTTTTTAGAGCATCTCCACTAGCATCTAGTGCAATTTGCAAACCTTTATTTGCAAGAACGTCCATCATTGTTTCGTAAGTGTCACTGTTAAGGCTCTTAGGTACACTACCTGCTAACACTAAATAATCATCTTTGTGCAAACTCTGGATTTGGTCCATCAATTGCGCAAACGCTGCGGCAGGAATCTCTGGGGAAACACCACTGATATCTGTTTCTGTCTCCGCTTTCATCTTGACGTTAATTCGTGAATCTCCCTCTACTTTGATGAAAGAAGTTGATATATCAAGCGCTTCCATTTCCTGAGCAATAAATTCACCTGTAAATCCACCAATAAATCCGAGAGCCACCGATTCTTTTCCTACATTCTTTAATACTTTAGAGACATTAATTCCCTTGCCTCCAGCCATCTTTATTTCTTTTGTTGCTCCGGTAATTCTTCCTACTTGCAAGCTTGGCAACCAGATGTGATAGTCTATCGAAGGATTAAGACTTACCGTATAAATCATAATTTCACCACTTTGCATCTTGTTAGTTTTCTTACTTTCTCTGCTTCTGCCGGATTTATGCGATCATCTGTAATAATCATCGCTTCGTTTATATCCGCTACTTTGGCAAATGTCACCTCTCCATACTTTTGTGAATCGCACAGCACATACTTCTCATCTGAATAAGAAAGCGCCAATTGCTTGATATAGGCCTCCTCTGGATCAGGAGTAGTAAAGCCATGTGTGAGATCAAAGGCATTCATACCAAGGAAGCATTTATCAAAACGATATTGCCCCATCCCGGTTGCAGCCCCTCTACCAATCACGGCCATCGTACCTGCTTTTAACTCACCACCGATTAAAATGGTCTTACAATCATATTGTCGAGCAGTCAGGGCAATATTAAGACCGTTCGTAACAATTACGATCTGCTTAGCTGTGATGTGGGGAATCATCTGTTCTGTTGTCGTACCTGCATCTAAATAAATGGAATCCTTATCCTTGATAAGAGAAGCGGCATAAGCAGCAATCGCTACTTTTTCCTGTTCACTTTTCTTTACTTTTTCTAGCACAGTCGGTTCTTCGAGTTTGCGATGCAAGATAGAAGCTCCACCATGAACACGTTTTAAATAACGTTTTTCTTCTAACTCACTTAAATCCCGACGAATAGTTGATTCAGATGCATTCGTGGTATCTACCAATTCATGAACAGTAACCACTTCTTTTTCTTTGAGCAAAGCCAAAATGAGTTGATGTCGTTCTGGAGTTAACATTCAATTGTCGCTCCTTTAGTAAAAATCACACATTTGATCGATTATGATTAATTTACGATCGTTTTTAATTGTTTGTGATTGTTTTTGATTATATACATAATTCTTCTACAAATCAACGGTAAGCTCTTACAAATATCGTCCATTTCTTGACAGCCTATCATTTGCTTGCAAAACTTGGATGTCTGTCATTTTTCATTTGCAAAGAGAAATATGCTTTTGCACAATTTGCACGGTCATTTTTATAGCCCTTGCACAGTTGCCATTATAATAGGAAGAAACTCGTTTTTTTAATTCAAAAAACAGCTTTAATCATCTAGGAATAAAGCTGTTTCTCTTGTATGTTCACCCTATTTTTATACCTGTATTTCACTTAAATGTTGCAAACTTCCCCCAATAAATACCTGCGCGGTCTCAAACATATATTTTTTATTTGAAATTTTGGTCCTTCAATTATCAAAAAAGCTAGTTTCACATAACGTGAAACTAGCCTACTAGTATTTGTTACCTTTTTTATCTATTGAAACAACGTAATCATTTTTCCAAGAATAATCCCTACAATTCCAAAGTCAGCATCACCAAACGTAGAACCTTCAAAACCTAGTCCACCCAGTACCGGTAATAATAGAGCTGGCAAGATAGAGATCAATAACCCATTTACAAAAGCACCGATGATCGCACCTCGTCGTCCACCTGTAGCATTTCCGTAAACACCTGCGGCGGCACCTGTGAAGAAGTGACCTACAACACCAGGAACGATAACCTTAAGACCAATCACTGGCAAGATAAACATGGCGATTAGACCTGCCACAAAACTAGCTAGGAAACCAATAATAACGGCGTTTGGTGCAAATGGAAATATAGTTGGGCAATCGAGCGCTGGTTTTGCATTTGGTACAATTTTATCGGCAATCCCTTTAAAGGCAGGAATAATTTCTGCAATCAACATCCGTACCCCAGCTAGAACAATATACACACCAGCTGCAAAAGTGATTGCTTGAATAAAGGAGTATACAATGAAGTTTTGTCCGTTAGAAAGTTGGGTCTCGATAAAGCTTTGCCCAGCAAATGGTGCAATAATCAAATACAAGAGCGCCATCGTCAAAGAGATAGAAATCGATGTATCACGTAGGAAACCAAGAGATTTTGGAACTTTAATATCTTCTGTGGATTTTGCTTTATTGCCAAACTTTGCTCCAATAAAGCCCGCTGTTACGTATCCAAATGATCCAAAGTGACCCATGGCGAAATCGTCAGAACCGGTTACTTTACGTGTATATGGTTGTGTAATTGCTGGAGATAAAACCATCAAAGCTCCCAATAAAACCGATCCAATCATAACTAACGGTGCACCAGTAAAACCACCTGTGGATAATACTGCGGATAACAAACAAGCCATGAACAGCGTATGATGACCCGTTAAGAAAATATATTTAAACGGGGTAAAACGTGCAAACAAAATATTAGCTACCATTCCAAAGAACATGATCATCGCTGTTTCTTTCCCAAACGTTTGTTGAGCAATGGCTACAATCGCCTCGTTGTTTGGAATAACCCCGTTAATATGAAAAGCTTCTGTAAATATTTTGCTAAAAGCGTCTAAAGAGCCAATTAAAATGCTAGCTCCACCACCTAGGATAATAAAACCCATAGTGGTTTTCAAAGTACCTGCGATGATGTCAGCAATATTTTTCTTTTGGAGCAACAAGCCGAATAAAGCGAAGAGTCCGACCAAGATCGCAGGTGTTCCTAAAATATCGTTCATCAGAAAATCTAGCATGGGCAATCCCTCCACTTTTCTTTTTTCATGGTGCAATAAAGAGGAATCCAAACACTTCTAGCGTTAGAAGTGTTTTTTCAGGACTTCACGAATTTCGTTTTGATCCAAAATGTTTGTTAATCCTTCAACAACACGTGAACCATCTTCAAGATTTCCCACGATATCTTTAGAGCCTAGATATAGATCAGCTCTCTCTGTTTTGCTAGAAGCCAAATCGGTATGTGATACTTCCGCTTCAATGCCTAACTCACCTAGAATCTTTTTCACGTTCATTTCCACAATAAAACTACTTCCTAGACCGTTTCCGCATACCACCAAAATCTTTTTCATAAATGATTCCTCCTCAAATGTAATTGTTATATTTACTGATTATTTTTTACCTGAATAAGCTGAAAAACCTCTTCGATAGAATCTGTTGTTAACAGGGTTTGTAAAGAATTTGGATCAGATAATACTTCTGTTAATTGAGATAGTGCACCTAAATGGGAGTCATTATCCGTAGCTGCCAGCACAAAGAATAATCTGACCTGATGCTCTGCTTTTTCTGAAAAGGAAACCGGTTTATGACATTTCAGAAAGCTCATGCCTACTTTGTTCACGCCATTCTCAGGACGCGAATGAGGAATCGCAATGTCTGGAGCAATCACTATATACGGCCCCAGCTCCTTCACATTATGAATCATAGCCTGAATGTAGGAGTCCTGAATGCTTCCATCATCTAGTAATGGCTGAGCAGCTAATCGTATAGCCTCCTCCCAAGTAGGGATTTCTTCAATAACTTGAATGTGGTCTCTGGTTAATAGTTCACTTAGCATGGTGATCCTTTAACCTCCTTCTCCATGTCCCAGTGTTTCTTAGTGCTTCATTCTTGTTGGCACTATATCTACATCTTAATAACAAAATTAATGTTAGCGCTTTCTATACATATTTTATAATTATATCAATAGCTTTATGGCTTTATTATATCGCCTAGCTAGTGAAAGTTTTAGTCCAAATGTTCGTTATGCATTTGTGCAAGAATTAGACTGGAAGTTTTCGAATCATTGCACGAAACTTTACTCAGGTCTCTACTATCTTTTTCTCACAAACTGTTTCATTTCACAAAAATACACTTTTCATTTAATTCAGTCTATTGTATATTTAAACGAACCAATCTAAAATAAACAACAATGACATGAACTGAACTAAGTAAAAAATGAAAGTTAGGAGATGAAAAAGATGTATCTACGTATTCCTGCTATTCATTCAGTCGGAAAATTCAGTTTTTTGTTGTTAGCCTTCGTGCTTTTTGCAAGTATCTTCCCGGCAATTCTATCAGCTAAGGCATCTGGAGCAACGATTTGCTCTGCTGCATGGGACAGTAAAATGATTTACACAGATGGAAAACAATCTTCTTACAACGGCCATGAATGGAAGGCAAAATGGTGGACACAAGGTGAAACGCCAGGTACCAGTGATGTGTGGCAGGACCTTGGTGCCTGCTCTACAGATCCCAGTACTCCACCTGATCCTTCTAACACTCCCCCTACCATACCTACCAATGTAGCTGTAACAGCAAAAACCTCCACAAGTGTTTCTCTCACATGGAATGCTTCTACCGATGACAAACAAGTGATAGGCTATACGGTTTATTATAACGGTGGTTTGCAAGCGGTTACAGAAACCAAAGCTACAATCACGAATCTGACCCCCCGTACCACATACACGTTCACAGTAAAGGCAAAAGATAATCAAGGATTGGAATCTGAGGCTAGTCAAGGAATCGAGGTCACTACAGATAAAGACACTTTACCACCTGATCCAGCAGTGCCCTGCCGGCCAGCAGGTCTATATGATTCTGGCGTAAAAAACATTCCTTATTGCCAAGCATATGACCAAGATGGACGTGAAAAGCTAGCTAATGATTCGAAGCGACGTATAATTGGTTACTTTACTAGCTGGAGAACAGGAAAAAATGGACAATCTAAATATTTAGCTTCCGATATCCCATGGAAAAATATAACGCATATTAACTACGCCTTTGCCCATGTTGACAGTAGTAACCGCATATCTGTTGGTTCTCCTACTGATACAACGAATCCAGCGTTAGGCATGACTTGGCCGGAGTATCCGGATGCATCTATGGACCCTTCCCTACCCTATAAAGGTCACTTCAATTTGCTAACACAATTGAAGAAAAAAAATCCTGGCGTAAAAACCCTTGTTTCCGTTGGTGGATGGGCTGAATCAGGTGGTTACATTGATGAGAGTGGAAAGCGAATTGCTTCTGGAGGCTTTTACACGATGACAACGAATGCAGATGGTTCTGTTAATCAGTCTGCAATTGACACATTCGCTACCTCTGCTGTTGAATTTTTACGCAAATATAATTTTGAAGGAGTAGACATCGACTACGAATACCCAACTACAATGAACCAAGCGGGCAATCCATTAGATTGGCAGTTTTCCACACCACGCTTAAAAGGGCTAATGGCAGGCTATGACTCCTTATTAAAAACCTTGCGAGTCAAGCTGGATCAGGCATCCGCTGAGGACGGAAAATATTATATGCTAACCGTGGCATCCCCCTCTTCTGCTTATTTATTACGTGGAATGGAATCCTTCCAAGCCTTGCAGTATCTCGATTATGTGAATGTAATGTCCTATGATCTTCACGGAGCATGGAATGAATTCGTTGGCCCTAACGCTGCGTTATTTGATGATGGAAAAGATGGAGAGTTAATCAAATATAACATCTATAATACACCTCAATATGGAGGTATTGGCTATCTCAATACAGATTGGGCTTACCATTACATGCGTGGGATGATGCAGGCAGGACGAATAAACATCGGGGTTCCCTACTATACTCGTGGCTTCCAAAATGTTGTGGGAGGAACAGATGGATTATGGGGAAAAGCTGTAGGCAAAAATTGTCCAACTGGACAAACCACTTGCGGTGATGGTGCTACAGGTGTTGATAACATCTGGCATGATAAAGATGAGAATGGCAAAGAAGAAGGGGCAGGTTCAAATCCAATGTGGCATGCCAAAAATCTTGAAAAAGGGATTGCTGGCTCCTATCTGAGGGATCACGGAATTCCAAATCCAGTATTGACAGGTACCTATAAGCGTAACTATGATTCGACTCTTGTTGCACCTTGGCTATGGAATGCCCAGAAGAAAGTTTTTCTATCTACTGAGGATGAACAATCTATTAGTGCCAAAGCAGATTATGTAATGAAAAATGGGATTGGTGGAATCTTGATTTGGGAAATGGCAGGTGACTATGACTGGTACAAGGATCGTAATGACGGTAAGGGAGAATACTACATGGGTTCTACTTTAACGAAATTGATGCATAGCAAATTTGTGGCAGCAACGCCGTACGATACTTCGAACAGCAAGACCCCTCTTCCAGCCGATAAACTAGCCCTACAGATAAAGGTCACTGGATTTCAACAAGGCGATCAAAATTACCCAATCAATCCTACGCTAAAAATAACCAATAACAGTAATCTAACGATCACAGGTGGCTCTGTCATTGAGTTCGATGTGCCTACTTCTACCTCAGCCCAATTTAGTAGCTACAGTGGGGATAGTGTAAAACTGATTTCTGCTGGTCATACGGGGCCAAACATTGGTGGATTAAAGGGTGATTTTCACCGTGTGGCAGTAACCATTCCTACCTGGAAATCAGTAGCTCCTGGCCAAAGTATAGATATGAGCATCGTCTATTACGTGCCAATAAGCGGGCCTACCAATTATACCATTACAATTGATGGAAAAAAATATACCATTACTGATAAGTAAGAACATAGTGCTTTCCGCTGATATGACTGAGTTTGGAAATGGATGAGGTGAATAGCACTTAGTCTGAATTGGCGCCCATAAAGCCGGTATCCTTATATGGATTACCGGCTTTTTTATACTAAACTCCTATTCTTGTTAATAAGCCATAAAATCTTTCCTTATTAAAGTTAGAGAAAACCGAGCTGCAAGCATGTCCCAGCATAGCCTTATTGTGTTGTTGAGGCATTGCTTTATGATTATTTTTAATTGTACTTAGCTCCATTTCCCCTAAGAACTTCCATTAAGCTTCATTGAATAGGTCAGCGAAGTTCCAAAATTTCCTTCTCATCTCAGAAGGAAATTTATAGTCTTTTCAACCTAGTAAGCTAGTTTTTCTCTATGGTTGGATATATCTCAATAATCCCTTGAAAGGTAGTCATATATGGTTTTTTAAATTGATCAAGGGCAAGCACATCAGCCAATATTTCTTCATTTCTGTTAGCAAAAACAAATAAGAATTGACGTTGTTCGTTTTGATAGATGTCAGATAATATCTGATCTTCAATATTAATGGAGGTAGCTTGATTTTTAGTTACAGGAACATCTTTTGCAAGTAGGGTAGTATTCCCAAATTCATCTGCCCAAATAATATCGAGCTTTGTATCATATGGTAATGGCTTTACTTGTAACCCTTTCACTTTCTTTGTAGTATATAGCTTATTATTCCTATTAATGTATTTCGGTTCAGCGAACTTATCCCCCATCCAAGACAACGTAGGGAGTAAAGAAATATTTTGTGTGTCATAATTTTCAGGTAAAGAAAACGCTTGCTTAGCAATTGTCTCTTTCGTTATTTGAGTATCCATTCCATTAGAGACAAAAAATCGCACTAAGCCAAGATTTCCACCGTTATATCTTTCTAATTGGTTAGAAATAGTTATTGGAAAAATGGTTAATTCCTTATCGCCTGTTGCTGAAAATGGAATCGATACAGGTAGTTTTACTGTGGTATTGCTCTTTACCGTTACTTCAATTCCAATTTTTTTGTCATAACCATCAATATTAATTGGTATGTTTTGGTTACCTTGATAAGCAAGTATCTTGTATCTAATATCTTTTTTTGAATTATTATCAAGAATGAATGTACCTGTTATTACATTAGATGAATGTATATCAAGAAACGTATATTTTTCATCCTGTACCTTTATTTGACTTTTCCATCTTTCATCTGGAACAAACCCCGTTGCAGAAGTAAAAGAAGAGGATTCAACAGGGCTATTATGTAGTAAAGTATGTTCACTTTTGGAAAATTTTTCACCCTGAATAACCAAAATATCATCTTGTTTATATTTAACATGTAAATACCCTTCATTTGAGCAAGCTGTAAGCATCAAATTTAACATTAACACTACCGATAGGAGCATCCAATAATGCTTTATTTTCATTCGTACAGAATACCTCCCTTTTAAAAAAGTTATTTAGCTTACACAGAAGTTTTTCTAAACGTCATCAAGTGGTACTTTCTAGCGCTTAGAATATACACCATAACTTCATTTTCAATAAATGTTAAAAAGGTATGATAAAATCATACCTTTTTAACATTTATTTTAGAAATTTATCTGCGGAAGCATCATCGTATAAAACCCCATCATAAGTTGCAGTATGAACAGTTACACCTTCAAACTTGTTCTTTTTCCACTTATTTGAGAAATAACTTTTCTCAGCCGTTGCAGTCAACTTACCTATTGCAATCGCTTTATCACTTTCACCTAAGCTTTCACCATCTTTAAATAAACCTGTTGTTGCTGAAACAACTGTACTTAAAGTTTTACCTTTAGTTGTCCCTGTTGATTTCACTTCACTGTCAGATGATGATAGTTTTGTTTTTCCTGTGGCAAGACTTTTAAAGTCAAACCCTTGACTACTAAAACTATTTGTAGGAACGTTTAGCGACAATTCAATTTCACTAGATAAATCACTAGTAGGCCATTTTTCGAAGTCAACTTCATAATTTTCAGTCACATTTCTTTCTAAAGATAGTTCATCCGATTCTGATGCTATAACATTTCCCCCCATAGTAGGGATCACGAGCAAAGCAGAAAGACTTAAGACTGTCATAATCCTTTTCATGTTAATCCTCCCAAAAATTTATTTTATCCCTTTCACCCATAACCATTAATAGTTAAGCTAAACCTTTTAAAACCATTGCATTAAGTATTTTTTCCTGTGACATTGTACTTTCGCCACTACTTCAAAAATGGTAAAATTAGTATGAGTAATATTAGCCTATTACTCATGTTGGATGGGACGTTCAGGCTTACCTATTACTTGAAGAACGTCCCTATTTAAGAATAAAATTTCTTATAACAATTCCCCCTTCCAAATGCTTACTATAAGTATATCAGCCGTCGCTAGAAATTTTCAAAATTTTTACATTTGCAACACTATAAAATTACCGACAATATATTACATTTAATGTCGAAACTATTTTTCCTAATCTCTCAAGAAACGCCCTTCTTGCCTCATTTATTATTTTCTATCTATAAACTTCTCGTATTAGAGACATACAGAATCCTCTTTTAGCTAAAAACTCTATTTGTCGTAGAATATCTTAAAACTAGCTGTAAAATCATTAACAACAAAAAAACGCTAAATCCATAGCGTTTTTTCCTAAAAAGGTTTAAGTTGATTAATGCCCTAGGTCTTCGTTATAAACTTTGGAAGCGGAATATTTTTCTGAGCAAGCTTCCATAAATTTATCATAAACAATAAATGTAAGTGAGAAGAAGGTTGAAAAGATAATAGTAGAAATTACAATTTTCTTCATCATTATTCCCTCTTTTCTCCCATGGTAACTTCATTATACAATTCATTCAATTTTCCTGCAATTTCAAATTTGGTTTGTCTTTTGAAGAATGCATGATAATAAAAAATCTCCTTGGAACATTCAATAATATCCTTATACGAACCTATCATAGCATAATAGGATATACTTTGAAGAAGTTGTTCTATACCTAAATCGAATTGCCCATTTTCAATAAGAAAAGTTCCTTTAAATTTATAGTACATACCTGCCTGAGCATATTGGTGTGGCGTAACTGGATTAAATGAAAAATCGTTTTCCTCAGACTGTATTAGTTTTCTGATTAGATCGACATTTTTTGATTTAGATAGAGCTTCTAGCAGCCTGTTTAATCGATACAAGCGTCTAATACCTATAACTTCTTCTAAACATTCCTGCAATAAAGGAATAGCTTTTTCATAATCACCTCTTTGTGAAAGAATTATGGCTCGATAATAGTTTATACATCTAATAATGAAATGATATTTCTTTTTTTCACATTCATCTAAATGTAAATGAAGACTGACATGGTCTTCGAGTTCTACATAAGAATTACACATTGCCAATGCTACACTTTCTTTAAGATCATTTTTTGTTTTGTCTTTTTCCATCCCCATTTGACCAAATTTAATACACTTTTCATACTTTTTAATGTTATGTGCGTGAAGTGCCATACGATAATAAAAAGTTATTTGTTCGTCAAGGGATAAAAAGTCAACATAGTAAGCTATTTCTTCTCCATCTTTATATGACTCTTCAAGTCTCTTAAAATCCTCTCTATCAATCAAATATTTTTGCAATAATCCTTTAGCTATATACTTTGGTACTCCATGTTGCCTGGCATATGTGATTATTTCACCATAAAGTAATAGCTTAATTTCGTTGTTTACAATAGTGTCAACAAAATTATACAGACGCTCTAATGATATATATGTATCCTCATTGGGAGATGCAAGCACTTTTTGAGCCACATTAGGGATTAATTGAAACTGAGAAACTTCAATCGCTTCTAAAATTAGTTCCTGTAAAACCTCGGCACGTTGTTCTATTTTCATATAATGTTCAACAATTTCTTTATAAGGAAGTTCTAGAACGTCCGCTATAGCCTTGATTGTTTGTAATTTAGGTTGCTTGGTTTCACCATTTTCAATTCTCGCCAAAGCACTTTTGTGAACTCCCGATAGTCTTCCCAACTCAGATAAACTTATTTCCATGTCTTCTCGTTTCATTTTTATTAGTTCCCCCAGAGATGTATAATGTAAAGTTTGATTTCCTCCCATTTATACCCTTGCCTTCACCTATTTGGATTAACAATATAGAATTATTTATTACTCCAGTTGTCATATTAATAATCATATACATATCTTCACATATTTGAATAATAGTAACTTACTTGTATATTAATGTAAATCATTATAAAGAAAATTGTTCTTCATAATGATTTGAAAGCAATAAATTAATTCCCCCTCTTATAATCAAAAATAAAAGCCACCTCGCTTTTTATGCTTGGTGGCTTCATAATGGAAACTCGGTATTACTTTACTTGTAGATTATTCGAATGAACTTTGGCAATAAAATGTACCTCTCTACTCTAACTAAATTACCCTAACAATCAAAATATTCAATATCACCCTTGTAGTTGTCATATGCTACTTTATACTCCATAACGCGAGCTACTTCAGAAATAAAGTTTTCATCATAGCCTGCTCTTTTTAACAAATGAAAGCCCATTTCCATACCAGAAGCAATCCCGCCTGCGGTTATAATTCTGCCAGTATCAACTATACGAGCACGACTGATTTTGCAAGCTGGTGCAATTTCAGCTAATCGATCGATTGGTACCTTGCCCATGTCCGTAGCCTCCAAATGATCTGGCTCTTTACGATTTGTTGCAGGGATACCATCGAGAAGCCCCATTCTGCCGTAAATCCATGAGCCTGTACATACACTTGTAAGCAGAGTTGTTTCAGGAAGAGATCGAATGTATTGGTGTAGTCGCTTATTATTCGTTTCCTGCCGAGTACCAAAGCCACCAGGAATTAAAAAGGCATCCAAATCGGGCATGTCATTGAAGCTATAGTTGGGGTGTACAGTTAATCCCGCTTGAGTTTGAATTGGTTTCATCGCGTCTGCTACAAGAAAAACATCCAATTCAGGGTCAAATCTTCGAGCTACCGAAAATACACCGTAGGGAGCTGCGTAATCAATAACCTCTGCGTCTTTAAAAATGTACACGCCTAATCTAAATCCTTGTTTTTTGTTCATGTTTTGTTTCCTCCTTTTGGATCGTCCTGCTTTTGAAAGAGTACTTTCTTCTGTACGAGAGTTACTATATCATTGAATTACCGATTTTACTTATGAATGTTTACGATACAATCCATTTCGATTCCCGATACCATGGAGGTAGATATACAATGATTGAATTACTGGAAGGGAAGTTCTTTCAGACATTTATTGCAGTAATAGAAGAAAAGAGCTTTAGTCGAGCCGCAGAGAAATTAGGCTATGTTCAATCTACTGTAACTACTCATATTCAGTTATTGGAGCAAGCCTGCAATCAAAAATTGTTTCATCGATTATCCAGAGGTGTAAAACCTACAGAAGCGGGTGTTAGACTTGCTACATTTGCGTATCAATTTATACATTTAGGTATGTCCTTAGAGCATGCAATGAACGAATTGGATCAGCCGCAGGGAACGATACATATTCGTATGCAAGAATCCTTTTTCTTAACACGTATGTCCTCCTTTATCCAACAATTTATGAATCAATATCCACGGATAAAAGTAAGACTAGAAGCGGGATTTCAGCCGGATATTCTGAAGAGGGTTTTAGATCACGCTGTAGATTTTGGCATTGTTCCGCAAAATCCCCATCGCAATGACCTGATTTTCCACCCACTTTTAGAGGAAAAACTTGTTTTTATTGCCTCGGATGCCTTAGTACAAAGAGTTGAATCTAGTGGATTGGATATGTTACACGATGAAATCGTAATAAGCTTTGGACCCAGTTGCCTATACCACACTCAAGCTAGTAGGATTTTGCAGGAGGCTGGAATTGAAGGAAATAGTGCATTAGAGTTTCCAAGCATAGAAATGATTAAGCAAGCTGTGAAATGTGGCATTGGCTTTGCATTACTTCCAGAAATATGCGTAAAAAAAGAACTAGAAGAAAAAGAGTTCCAAACGCTACCACTATGCCCGCCCATTTACTCAACACACGGGCTTATTGTCCATAAGGATAGGGAGCTGCATTTTCCTGCAAAATTATTTAAGTCCCAAGTCATTGAGCATTTTTCTATGGAACGGTAGACCGTCTAACTTAAGTATGATACAAAGATATACAAATAAGGGGATAAAAAAATAGAGTGCCTCCAGTAGCTCCGACTGGTTATGCACTCTATTACGACTGACTGAAGTGAATTAGTGTACCTAGCAATTTTAGCTTGTTCTTATTCATGGCATCTCCCCATGATAATGGTGTTATAATATTTACCGTCAGACAGGATTTTGTCTTTTTTTAGTATGCCTTCTATTTCAAAGCCAAGCTTTCTATAAAGGGCAATGGCTTTATCATTCGTTTCTAAAACATTCAATGTAATTTTTTTAATATCATTCGAGTCAGCCCAAGCAATAGATTCTTTTAACAGATTTTTGCCTATGCCAAATCCCCAAAATTCCTTTAAAACGCACACACCAAATTCTATTTTATGTGAGAATCTTTTCAACTGATTTCCTTCACATCTGGAAAACCCGACTATCTGATCATGAACGACCGCAACTAAAAATAAGTTCCTTTTATTTTCAGTATCAGCTTTAATTAATTGTTCAAAACCTAATGGATCTATGAACGCCTCTCCTTTTTCCCTGTCTAAATTTTCAGTCTCTCCATCTATCTGTAATCTAAGCTCAGACAAAGCTTTCGCATCTGTTTCGGTTGCAGATCGAATCGTATAGCTTAGCCCTTTTACACCAAATTCTTGTTTGTTAATGATCATGATATGCTCCATTCGTACTCGATATGGTAAATATTTATAATCTTAGTCTATCATATGTCACCATACTTGCGAATAACCATCTATCCACACCTTCTTACTATTGTTTGACAGCATCTAACATGTAAAATCACTTATCTGACAGAATGCTGTGAATCACCCGCCACCTGCTTCTCGCATCCATTTCCTAATTTAAATAGAAAAACACCGCAAACGATAACGAGTACGCCTATCAACTGCCTAAAAGTAAAAGGAACCTTATCCAGTCCAAACCAGCCTAGCGAGTCCCACAATAAAGCAAACCCGAGCTGTGATGTTACAACGATAGAGACGGCATACGTAGGACCAAGCAGTCTTATCCCCTGCACCAGACAGATTACCACCCCTACTCCGATCAAACCGCTAAACCAATACCAGGTCTTCATATTTTGTAATGTAAATATGTGCTTCCCTTCAAAGATGAAACCCATCGTAAGCAAAGCCACAAAACCCATTCCTAATACTAATGTAGTCGTTGTCCAAGAGCCAACATGCTCATTTACCTTACCATTGAAAATATTTTGTAAGCCAACTAGCGAGCCTGCGATCAAAGCCAATACTATCCCTAGAATCATTGCATTTTCTCCCTTTACTGATGTTATCCCTGCTTAACTACTCGTAAATATTATGACTGGTCAGCGCACTTAATCCAGCTCTGTCCTTCACAAGAATGAAACCTTTGTTTCGCTCTATTAGCCCCTCTGTACAGAATTGTCGAATTACCCGATTTAGATGCCTATAGCTGGTTCCAATTAAGTTCGCTACATCCCTTAGACTGACTGTGCTTAGTTGCCCTTTAAAGAGAGAATTAGACTCGTCATAGGAGACAGACAATAGATAACTTGCCAACCGCACTTCCACGGGATGCATCAGATTGAAGCTTAAAGAATTGGATTTAATATAAAATTTTCGAGTAATGATCTCCAGTAAAAATTGGAGAAACGGTGAGTAATCTCTTCCGTATTTTTTCAGCCAACGATGGTGAACACCAATCAGATAGACAGGCGATACTGCCTCAACCGTATTGAGAATATCAGTACCACGTACGTATTCGATATCCCCAATCGCCTCAAGAGGTGTTTTAAAAGAGAGGATCAGTGTTCTCCCCTCCATCAAGGTAGTATAGATCTTAACCTTTCCCTTAACAAGAAGGTACAAATACTGTGCAGATTCTCCTTGAGAGCAGATAATCTCTCCCTGCTTAAAGCTGTACAGTGCCAAATGAGGTAGTACCTGTTCATTAAATACGGATTCTATTTGATGAGCATGTAGATAATGATTCAACTGCTCACGATCTGAGATTTCCTTCATTACTCGTTTTACCCCCAGTCTATCATCTGTCGCATTCTAAAATATTTATACGATCAAAATCTTAGTATCACCACACCAGCTATCATCATTGCTATGCCGATGAACTGTGGCAGTCTCATCTTCTGTTTCAACACGCCGAACCATCCATTACTATCAATGATAAAGGTCAGGCTCAACTGAGCAATCAGCAGTGTAGATATCGAAAGGGTAACACCGATCTGTTGGATAGCGGTGATATTACTGAAAATGATGAACGCCCCTAAAGCACCACCAGTCAAATATAACGGCTTTACTTGCCTAATCCTTTGCCATTTTCCATCTCTGACGAACATCAGAATAAGCAAAGCTAGAACAAATCCAGTTAATTGGGTGATAGTCGCCGTTTGCCAAGTTCCAATATCTCGACTTATCCTAGAATTCGCTACTCCTTGCAAGGTAATACAAGCCCCGCCTAAAAACGCGAATAAGCTCCCTCTCATTATCTCTCTCCCCCAATCTGATTCTCTATTATTAAATGATAATCCGTATTTTTTGGGAAGGACATATGTCCCTCCCAGCTTGCGGTTATTGCTCATAGGAGGGAGGATTCCATCTAGGGCTTATAGCTATGGTAGCTCTTCACAGCAAAAAATAGGACTCCTCTCAAAGAAAATCGAGATGAGTCCTTCACGTATTCGAACTATAAACAGCACATGCCACCAGAGGTTCCTACCAGTATCCCTCCATAGTTGGCTACTAGCTGAAAATTTTTCCTGGATTTAATATTCCTTTAGGATCAAAGGCTTTTTTTACAGCTAACATGGCATGAAATGCTTCACCATGCTCTGTTTGCTGGTATTTTCGTTTACCCAGCCCTACTCCATGCTCTCCCGTACATGTACCACCTCGTGCCAAGGCGTATTCAACTATACGGGTATTCGCCTCCTCCGCACGTGCCAGTTCTTCAGAATCAAGTGGATGTAATAAAATCAACGTATGGTAATTACCATCACCGATATGTCCAACCACTCCGCCCTCTAATTTTAAATCCTGTACGATTTGTTGGGCATTGTGTACTGCACCAGTCAGCTCGGATAACGGCACACATACATCCGTCGTCATCACACGCTTACCTGGTACGGAATGGGCAAAGGCGTAGTACAAATGATGCCTAGCCTCCCATAATTGCGCCCGAGCTTTTGAATCTATCTCCTGCTGAAACTGAAGGCATCCTTTATCTAAAGCTAGCTCTCTAGCAAATTGTGCATCCTGCACCAATCCTGCTGTATTTCCATGGAACTCAATGAATAACGTAGGTGTTACTTCGTATGATGTATTCTTGTGACTATTAATTTTTTGAATGGATAATTGATCTACTAGCTCAATTTTAGCAACAGGTATCCCTACGGAAAGAATGGTCACCGCTGTCTGGACAGCACTTTTTACATCAGGAAAAGTAGCTCGAACAGCCATGATTTCTTCAGGAATTCCGTAAACACGTAAGGTCAGCTCAGTAAATATACCCAATGTCCCTTCTGAACCAACAAATAGACCATTTAGATGGTACCCAGACGATGATTTTGCTGCTAAACCACCGGTATGAATGATGCTTCCATCAGCTAACACTACCTCTAAGTCACGTACCTGATCACGCATAACACCATATCGAACCGCAGTAGTCCCACTGGCATTTGTCGCTGTCATTCCACCAAGCGTAGCATCTGCCCCTGGATCAACAGAGAAAAACAAACCGTATTTTTTGAGTTCTTTATTTACTTCGGTTCTGGTTACACCTGGTTGGACACGTATCAACAAATCATCTGGTCGAATCTCTAGGATCTGATTCATTCGTTGAAAATCTAAAGATATTCCTTTGTGTACAGGGATCGCATGTCCTTCTAAGCTACTTCCGATACCAAATGGGACCACAGGTATCTCACGGTCATTCGCAAAAGCAAGCAAACGTGATACATCCTCCCTGGATTCAGGAAACACCACTACATCAGGTAAGACAGGCATGTGATATGATTCATCCTTACTATGTAATTCTAAAACGCTCTCACTTACAGAAACTTGATCATCTCGAAACAGTTGCCGCAAATCATTTAGGTAATTCATTTGAATTCCTCCTAATTGCTTTTGACAAGTAGCACTAGATGTTAGTTCTATTATAAGGGATAGAGGAATGTTTCAGATATACTTTTCGAAATATTATTTCATATATATAGTTAACTAAATTGATTTATTATTTCCTCGCTTTTCAATCCTTATCCAATTGCTTTGCAATCAGAAATAACCAAGTTCAATTCGCTGGACAAATCGATTTCATATGGGGGTAATGTAACGTGGGCTTCATTTTCCAATCTGCGAACAATAGGCCGTGATGGCATGCCTGGGTTATTCTTGACAATAACACCTGAGTATCCTGAGCTTAAGGTTACAAACATGCCTACAGGATATAAATAGATGGAATTACGAAAAGCCTGCAATACCTTCTGACAAAACTGAGTACCCGAGCCTGCAAACAGAAATTCCATGGCATCGTGTGGTAACATTGGCTTTCGATATACACGCTTGCTGGTCAAAGCCTCGAAGACGTCACACACCCCAATTATTTTCGCAAATAAGTGAATATCTGCTTCCTGTAAGCTACGCGGATACCCCTTTCCATCCATGCGTTCGTGATGCTGATAGGCGCATTGCGCAACCACCTCTGGAATTGCCGGCATTTGCTGTAATAGTGCAAATCCCTTACTTGCGTGCGACTTCATCAAGTCATATTCTTCATCTGTTAATTTCTCAGGTTTATTCATAATCTGAGTTGGAATCATCAATTTCCCTACATCGTGTAAGAGCGCACCTAAGCCTGCATCTGTGAGTTGCTCCTTATTCAAGCCCATTCTCAATCCAACTAATACACTATAGATCATTACATTGAAGGAATGGACAAATATACTTTTATCAAAAACACAAATCCTTCCTAGCAAATCCATGACCATGGAGTTATTCTTGCATGTATAAATTAAATTCGCCAGCATATCCTGAGCGCTCGAGCCCATTTGTTCTCCTGCAATAGCTTTAGAGTGGGAATTATCAAATGTGGTATGCACAAAATCTATGGCTTCCTTCCTTGCTTGTTCAGATATAACATCCTTAGCAGGAGTATCCGCTATATCTTTATCTTGAACATGGATGGAATTGATATTTAATTCATTTAGTCGTTCAATCATACTTTGAGTTAAAGTTACCCCATTACCCACTAAAACCGAACCATTGCTACTATAAATATTGCGTGAAAGCTTCATACCAGACTCACAGTGATTAATAGAAAGTAACTGCATGTATATTTATAAATCCTCCCTAAAAGCTGACATTACATAAGACTTTATACCTAAGTCGTAATACATATATTACATATGAACTGATTTTCCTATCAAGTGCATTAATTACCGTTACTAAAGGTAATTTTTTACCTCCTTGATAAAGTCATCTCCAGCTATCCATTTTCACGATGCCTTTTCTGTATGTAAGATACTACTTTTCCACTTTTTTTAGCATTCTGATCATTGTCTCTAACAGAAATAAAAAAGACGCTTCCTCTCATTTTATTGAAAGAGAACATCTTTTTCGTGTTGAATCCAACCTGCTAAACAGACTGATTACTTGGCAATCATAAATTTAATTATCGTTAATAAATTGCTGGAGGGTATGAAGGTTACGCTGAGATAAAATGGATTGAACTCGAATAACCGGGATGGATTGTATATCAATAGGAATGGTAGTAATGATTATATCAATATCTAACGTTTTGATTTGCTCCTCTGTTATATCATACAAATACTGATCCGATACTTGTAATTTTTCTCCAAACCTTTCTCTTAGAATAGCCTCCATATATCGTTTCCAGCTTGTTCCTTCTCCAGATATAATAAGAGCCTTTTTCGATTGAGATTTAAATGAGATCGTAGCTTCTAATTGCATCGTTACATTAGCAATTTCATCATCAATGATATGATCAGCTATACCGTATTTTTTTGCCCATTCGTTATATACTTCTTTAACTAGTAGAAACGTTTCCCGATGTTTCTCTTTAATATATTTGGTAATATTTTTTTCTCTTACTTTTATTGTAGAGAAATACTTTAGGGTATATATGGTTCGCTTAAAATAATCAATCAAGGTAAAAACAAATTCCTCATCATGGATCAATGATTTTTTGATTCGGTTCTCCAGCATGTGAATGAAATCCTTCATATATATGAATACTTGTATTTTTCCTTCTTGAAAATATTGAAGTGCTTCCTTTTTTACTTTATCGATATCCTTATACGCATGCTTAGAAGCCTTAATAACAATCGTTATAACAACCTTGTCCTCTGGTGTTAAAGAGATATTATAATCCGATGTTAACTGATCCAGTATCGTTGATATTGTATGGTAATAAGGTGTTCCAATATTATATTGTGAAAATTGATTGCCTAAATTGATCTGATAGCCTTGTTTTTTCCTAATTAATAAAATAGCTATATAATAAGATAGCTTATGCCTATCACATACATCAAAAGTGATACCTAATGCTTCTTCAACCTCATCTAGGTACTGCAAGCATAATTCCTCGTATTCTACAAACGGCCATTCTTTATTGGTATAGGAGCTAGTATATAGTTCAAAAAACATCATGATGATTTGAAGTTCATTTCCTACAATTTGGAGGGGATTTCTCTGAAGCTGTAATTTATACGTCTTTAAATGTTTCCCAACACTTCTTAGAACGTTTTGAAGAGAAGGCCCTTGGATAAATAAATTCTCGGCTAATTGGGAAACGGTTTTACTATTCCCTTCGAGCAATTGCTGAAACACTTGAAAAGTGAACGAATCTCTCACAAATAAAGATATCACTTCATTTATAGAGGAACTGTCCGGTAAAAATAATTGGACTCCCTTACCTTTTACAGAACAAATCTCCCAGCCAGATGGCAAAAAATCTTTCATTATGGAAATTTCCTTGGCAACAGTTTTATATGAACAACCTATTTTTTCGGATAATTCCTTAACTGTAAACCATCTATTTTCTCCACCGAGGAGCTTCATAATTTGAATTTGGCGATGCTTCTCTTTTCTCATATCCATCTATCCCTAAAAGATCTCCTTTCTTATGGTAAAATTAGCTTCTACCAAATGAATCAAATATAATCTGTAATTTATCTTGTACGTAATAAATTCTTACTAACTTAATACAGAATAAATAAGAAAAGGTTTCAGTTTTATTTAACTAAATCATTATATAAGAAAAAAAGCCCCTTTTTCTTGTTTACAAAACAAGGAAAAGGGCTTACCTAATTCTTCATACATTTGCATGAGTAGTATATATTCTTCTTTACGATTCAATTCTAAGATATGTAGTAGGTCACAAATGTATTTTTATTCATATCTCAATGCGTCAATTGGCTTCATCTCTGCAGCCTTTTTAGCAGGATACACGCCAAACACCACACCAACAAATAAAGATGATAAAAAGGCATACAGCATGGGAGTTATTGTAATTGCAATCTCCACCCCACCGAGCTTGTTCACGATCCAAGCAGCTCCAATTCCCAGCAGAATTCCGATCATTCCCCCTAAGAAGCTCAGAGTAACTGATTCAATCAAAAATTGTTGCATAATCGCTACCTTGGTTGCTCCGATGGCTTTGCGAATCCCAATTTCACGAGTACGCTCCGTGACTGAGACCAGCATGATGTTCATAATGCCGATACCACCCACTACTAAAGAAATTCCAGCAATTCCTGATAACAATGTTGTCATTACGCTGGTTACGCTTTGTGCAGTTTCCAAAATATCTGATTGCGAACTTATGGTAAAATCATTTTCTTGACTAGGCATTAACTTGTGCTGAGCTCGCAAGGTTTGTTGAATATCAAACTGTGCCTGAAGCATTTCATCTGCTGAAGTAGCCGAAGCATAGATTGTCCGAATGCTGCTTTGTCCTAGACGCTCCATCGCCGTTGTAATTGGAATGATTACCTTATCATCATTATTGGTCATGCCTGAGCTACCTTGGCTTTTTAAAATGCCCACCACTGTAAATGGAATTCGATTAATTTCAATCGTTTTGCCAATTGGACTTTCATTGGAGCTGGCAAAAAGATTTGTGACAACCTCTGAACCGATCACCACCACATTTGCCTGCTCGCTTACCTCAAAGCTAGTAAAAAATCTTCCCTCTTGTAAGCTAACATTACGTACTTCTGGAAAAGCTTCTGTCGTGCCTTCCAGACTGGACAAATAGTTGTCACTCTGATACACCAACTGCGCTCGCGTGCTAACGGCAGGGGTAACATCTGCTATGGAATCCTTTTGTTGAAGGGCTTTAGCATCCTCTAACCGGAGTGAAAGCGAACCTGCCCCCAAACTAATGCCACCTTGCTTTGCTTGCCCTGCCGAGATAATTAACAGATTACTCCCTAAGCCGTTAATTTGATTGGCTACACTAGCTTTTGCCCCTTCCCCGATCGCTACCATTGTGATCACAGCAGATACACCGATCATGATACCTAACATGGTTAGAAAAGACCTAAGTTTATTAGCTGTTACACTTCGTAGCGATACGCGCATAGCTTCCCAATAATTCATAATACCACTTCCTCAGAATTCGCTATTCTTCGCTCTTGGACCACATCATTAGCTATTATCTGTCCGTCACGGAAATGGATGACTCGCTTCGCATATTCAGCAATATCTGGTTCGTGAGTGACTAGAATAACCGTTTTTCCTTCATCATTTAATCGTTGGAAAATCCCCATAATCTCTTGACTCGTCTTGGTATCAAGAGCACCTGTAGGCTCATCTGCCAAAATAATTACAGGTTGATTAACCAAGGCACGGGCAATGGAAACACGTTGCTGTTGCCCACCTGATAATTCATTTGGTTTGTTGTATAACCGATTGCCAAGTCCGACACTGTGTAGGGAATCAATAGCTCTCTTTCGTCTCTCCCTGGCATCTACACCTGCATATAAAAGTGGTAGTTCCACATTTTCTACGGCAGGTGTACGCGGAATCAAATTAAAATTTTGGAAAACAAAGCCTATTTTCTGGTTCCGAATCTTAGCTAACTCCTCATCCTCTGCCTCTGAAACAGGATAGTCATCAAGATAAAAGGTTCCACTTGAAGGTTGATCCAAGCAACCAATCATATTCATCATGGTAGACTTACCAGAGCCTGAGGGCCCCATGATGGCTACAAAATCCCCTTCTTCAATAACAAGATTTACTCCTCGCAGGGCATGTATCTCTTGATCTCCAATAACATACTTCTTTTTCACATCCGAAATGCGAATAACTGCTCTCACATTATCTTGCTCTTGCCCCGCCTTGGAAACCACCTCCACCACTTGGCATACCTCCTCCCATTACGGGCATACCACCCATACCTGGTGACATCGTGCCTTGACCCATTTGACGATTACTGGATGAGCTAGATACCTGCATGGTTAAAAGGATTTGATCTCCTTCTTCAAGACCAGAAGTAATCTCAACGCGATCAGAGCCTATCAGTCCAGTCGTTACTTCCTTAAATTGATAACCTGATACATTTTGTCCACCGTTACGCGATTTATCTTTTGAATCGGTTGTTGCTTTCATTTCTTTCCCTGTAGTAGCGCCATCTTTTCCTTTTACCAAAACACCTGTTTTTCCACCTTGTTCACGCAAACCAGCAATTGGGACATAGAGCACATTCTTTTGTGTTCCTACATGAATTGTTGTCTGGAGCGTCATGCCTGGTTTTAACAATCCTTCTTTATTGCCGACGGTAAGGAGTACTTTGTAGGTTGTCACACCTGATTCTGTACTGCCCTCTGGGTACACTGTTTCCACTTTTCCTTGAAACTTTTTACCATTGTAGGTTCCGATGGTAAAAGTAGCTTCCATGCCTTCCTTGATTTTACCAATATCACTCTGACTGATCTGAGCCATCACTCCCAATTGTTCGGCATTCGAGTTGTCCATAATCAAAAAGGGAGAACTTGCCACTTCACCTACCTGCCCATTCACCTGTAAAATGACACCATCCATTGGTGCTTTTAACGTTAGCTTTTCTAAATACTGCTGCTGTTGTTGTAGCTGTACCTCAGCTTGGGCAACTGATGCTTTTGCAGCTTGTAAGGAAGACTCTTGGGCTGGAGTTTTTGCTTGATTAAATTGAGCTAATGCCGAATCGTAAGCAGCTTGTGCCTGAGCAACATTATTATTACTTTGATCGATTGTCTGACTGTACTGCATGCTAGCCGTTTTGTATTCTGCTTCAGCCTGATTGAGACTATTTTGTGCCTGATCTAATTCACTTTTGGAGATAGCACCCGCTTCATATAATCTTTTTTGGGTTTCAACATTTTTTTGAGCCTCTTGCAAGTTACTGCTTGCTTTGTCTTGTTGGATTAACGCTTTTTGATTGTCGAAATTTTTCTTAGCAGATTCCAATGATGCTTTTGCTTTCGTCACATTAGACTGTAATACTAAAATTTCATTCTCATCTTTTGTTTGCATTTTTTCCGCTAAGCCAGCCTTAGCGGATAACAGGTTGGCTTCTGCAATTTTTACCTGCATCAAAGCAGTAGACTGATCCATGGTAGCGAGTACCTGTCCTGCTTTTACAGAATCACCTATTTTTACATGTATTGCCGAAATGACATCATCACCACTCGGAAATGTTAAAGTCATTTGTTGAGCGGCTTGCACCGTTCCCGAAGCAGCAACGATCTCCGAAACATCCCCTCTCTGGACATTCACTGTCTGCATAATCGTAGCGGCACGTGAAGGAGTGACAAACTTACTATAGACAAAAATGCCCGTTCCACACAGTAAGGCTAAAGCTACTGTTCCCATGATGATCCGTCTCTTCTTCTTTTCCATTCCACTAAAAAATGATTTCTTCGTTGTACTTCCAATCATTAGGATTTCCCCCAAAAAATCGTTTATTTTTTTTCAAACAAACTTTGTGATGAACTAACTATAAGTTCGCTGTATGTCAACTAGATGTCTGTCCTGTGGGAAATCTGATGAATTCTGGAGGTAAAAGAATGGAATCCTCACCTGAGATCAATAAGGGCATCATAAAAAAAGTTGTCCACAGTTACCTTTGTAATCAGTAATTGTGGACAACCTATATGAATGACTTTGTCTATCTATGGATTATGGTTTTAGATTTAACTCATTTTTTACAGTCAATGTAAAAATGGTCTTCTCCTTAACACTCTCAGTCAATTCAAGATCGCCACCAAGCGCTTTTGCCATCATTTTGCTAAAAGGTAATCCTAGCCCAAGTCCTCTTACCCTATGCTTCTTCTCTTCTCCGCGATAAAATCGTTCAAAAATGTTTGCCTTTTCTGATTCCAAAATTCCGACACCATTATCTTGAACACAAATCTGAAAAACGTCAGCTTGATGTAATAGAGTTACCTGTATAATTCCGTTTAGTCCTGTCGCTTGTTTTGCGTTATTTAATAGATTATATAAAATTTGCTGTATACGTAGTGGGTCGGTGTCAATCCATACTTCCTGTTCGGGAATATTCGTCTGAAGAACAAGCGTGTTCTCCTCTTGTCCTATCAACCATTGATGTGTAATTTCTTGCACGAGATGATTCATGTTCTGCGATTGTTTATTAACTTTAATATCTCCTACCGCAAATGAGTTAAAATCTAATAAATCTTCCACCATTTTTTGTAAGCGAAAAATCTCTTTTGAGCAAATATCCAGAAACTCTTTGGCTACTTCACCGGTTACCACATCATCTTTAACCGCTTGTAACAGCCCGCTGATGGAGGTAACTGGTGTTTTCAGCTCATGGGTAACTCCAGCCAATAGCTCCGTTCGCATCAATTCTAACTGACGGAGTCGATCAGCCATATCTTTAAACGATTGAATAAGTTCATAGATTTCTTTTTCTTTGATGTCCTTTTTCAGTTCAATATCGTAGCGTCCCGTCACAATCTGTTTAGCCGCATCCGCAACTTCCTTCACGGGTTCCGATAATTTTTTTGTTAAATAATAAATAACAATCCAACCTAACAGTCCAAGACTTGTTAGCATAATACATAATTGTTGCAACGTCTCTATGCTACGATCCATCTCTTTTTTAGGAGAAAAGAGAAATACCCATCCTAGTGTTTGACCATTTTCCTCTATCTTCTGGGTAAGACAAATAGCAGTATCTCCTGAGCGCGTCTGTATTTCTTGCACGGCTTGATCTTCTTCCCAATTAGGAGACATTCGGCGGAGTATATCGTCAACAAATCGATTTGATTTTCCAAAGACAATCTGCCGGTGTTCATCTAATATCATAACCATGGGCTTAAATCCTCCCATGAAGCGGTGTCGATTCTCTACTAATCGCGACAGGAAGACAGGTAATACAATCCCAGTCCCGTTCGCTGATACAATTTGTTCAGAAATCTCCACAGCCATATATCTCATGACATCTAACCGTTTTTGCGTTTCATTGTAACTTATCCACATGCTAGAGAAAAGTCCAATGACGACAAGACCAACACATAAGGTTAATACATAACGAGTTGTCCAATAAGTTAATAGCGTCTTCCGCTCTCTATTTTTCATTGACACAGAACTGATACCCCAATCCTCGTAGTGTACGAATCTCTCCTTCATCGGTTGGCCAATTTTGCAAGGTTCTACGGATACGCTTCACCGCAAGATCAACAGCACGATCACTGCCCTCATAATCCATCCCCCAAACCTGCTCGATTAATTGCTCTCTAGTAAAGGTCTGATTGGGATGCTGTGCTAAAAATAGAAACACTGAAAGATCACGTGGTGTAAAAGTAAGCTCAATACCATGTAATGTGACAGAATGAGCCCGATAATCTACTTTTAAACTTCCAAAAATTCGAGTTTGGTAGTCACCCATGACCAGTAAGGAGCGTCGCATAACAGCATTAACACGTGCTACTACCTCCTCACCAATAAAAGGCTTGGTAATATAATCGTCTGCACCCTGATTTAACCCGTTTATCTTCTGATCCAGTTGCCCCAACGCTGTCAGCATGATAACTGGACAACTGCTTTTGGTACGAATATACTCCAGCACCTTCCACCCACTCTGCCCTGGTAGCATGACGTCTAATAAAACCAGAGAAGGTGCCACACGATCAAATGTATGTACGGCTTCTTCACCATCAAAGGCAAGCTCTACTTGATACCCTGCTTTTTCTAAATAAACTTGTAGAACCCGAGAGATCGGTCCTTCATCTTCTACTATTACAATTGTTTGCATAATTTGCTCCCTTCCAGTATATGAGGTTAGGGCTCTATCAACAGAATACGAAAAACATACCTAAAGGAAAAGGGGGAATATTTTGGCAGTTAATACAAAAAAACTAAACACAAGCATGGCCTTCCTGAAGATCAGGAAAACCATGCCAATTGACATCACACATTATATCGGGAGTGGGAGGATACTTTAAACATGAGGATACTACTTTTTGCCGCATTACTACTGCTATTTTGCCGGATACTACTGCCGTTTTTTTACATTGCCTATAACTTACTAGTAGCTTAATTGCCGTAATTGTTAGCCACTAGCTTTCATTTTTTACTACTTATCTATTTCAATTACTCAGCCTCTTCTTCAGAGTCAGCCTCTGCTTTTGGATTTTTCTTGTTTTGCATTTTTTCTAACCAATCTTGTAGCAGTTTGTTCACGGTATCAGCATCATCCGCGTCAGCGGCTTCTTTGATCTGTTCCATGATATTTTCTTTTCCTTCACGAACAAAATGCTTGATACCTAGTTTTTCCATCTCTTCTTTTGCTTGTTCTTCAGTTAGTGTTCCAGCTTTTACTTGCTCCTGGATTTCATCCAGTTTTTTCATTGTTTCTTCGTCAAGTTTGATACCTTCATGGATTGCATGCTTGACACCCAGCTTTTCCATCTCTTCTTTTGCTTGTTCTTTGGTTAGCGTTCCAGCTTTCACTTGCTCCTGGATTTCATCGAGTTTCTTTTTCGTTTCTTCGTCAAATTTGATGATTTTGCGAACAGGTTGCTCGATTCCTAATTTTTCCATCTCTTCTTTTGCTTGTTCTTCGGTTAATGTTCCAGCTTTCACTTGGTCTTTAATTTCATCCAGTTTCTTCTTTGTTTCTTCGTCAAGTTTAACCATTTTAAGAACAGGTTGTTTGATACCTAGCTTTTCCATTTCCTCTTTTGCTTGTTCTTCAGTTAGTGTTCCATCTTTCACTTGGTCTTTAATTTCATCCAGTTTCTTTTTCGTTTCCTCATCTAGGTTTTTAGATACTTTGACTTTGACCTTATTCTGATCAAAACCCTTCAGTCCAAGCTTTTCCATTTCTTCTTTTGCTTGCTCTTGCGTCAACGTGCCATCCTTTACTTGCTCACGAATTTCATCTAGCTTTTTCTTCGTTTCTTCATCCATTTGAGGAAGTTTTTCTTTCATTTTTTCCTGCTGATCAAACAGCTTTTGGAAATCGTCAGCTAGATCAGGATTGTATTTATTAATGATCTTCATTAATTCCTCCTGATTGGCTTGTCTATCCTCTAGAGAAAAATGTCCACGTTTTTGAAAGGTTTGTTCTACTTTTGTTGTCTCTACATTTGAAGTAGTTGCCGCAAAAGCAGCAGTTGGTGCAAACACTGCAAGAGCTAATGCTCCGATCATCCATTTCGATGCTTTTTTATTCATTCGAATCAAACTCCTTCATAGTTGATTTGCAAGAAGAACTTCTTACAAGTAACAATTTACTAATGGAGTATGTCAGGTGAATGTCCACCATAAGGAAAAGTTGTGGGAAAGCTGAGGATGGCTTTTCTATTTTAGAACTCCCAAAAACATTGACAATTAAATGAATATTTCGTATGTTTTGTATAACTTTAGTGATTGTAAGAAGGGGAACCTATTGACTTGGTGAACTACTTATCGCTTAGCTAGCGCTTGAAGTGGAAGACTTCTCAGCTGAACGGTTACATAGTAAAAGGAATCCATACCCACTATGACTGTAGAAAGGACGTTTTTGTATTGAAAAAGAATCTAAGCCTTATCATTGCTCTTTTACTAGGAAGTGTGGCTTTGGCGGGTTGTGAGCGGGATCAATACAATGTTTTAGGTAATGAAACAGAGTTTTATGCTGCCATGTTAAGTGAAGGTAAAGATGTAACCAATCAAGGCAAGAAATATACTCTCCCCACCTATGATAAAGATGGAAATAAAAAAATCCTTACTTACATCGCGGATTCTAAAATACCAGAAGGTTCTTTAGTTAAATTCACAATAAATCATCAAGGCGATGTGACAAATCTTGATAACGTAGCCATTAAAGACATTCCAGAACCAGCTCAGAAACAATTACATATTCAATAGAGCTAATTGGTCAAATAAAAACAGCCACCTTTCTCTACCCAGATGAAAGGTGGCTACTTGCAAAGAGACTATTACTTTTACAAAATTGTTATGCTACTTCGTTATCACATCTTCCCGCAGTAAGGAAGCTATACAGGTTCTCATAAGAGATTTCTACCATGTTTGTGAGCGCTTCATCTGTGTAAGAACCGATATGTGGTGTTACCAGAACTCGCGGGAACATGTTGATTAGCTTTTCAATTGTTTCATTAGGCAAAGCCTGATCCTTCAAGTTTTTGAAGAAGAAAGTAGATTCATTTTCAAATACGTCGGTACCGAAACCAGCTAGTTTATTTGTTTCTAAAGCTCGTAGAATTGCTTCATTATCTTGCAACTCACCGCGAGATGTGTTGATCAGCACAGCTTGATCTTTCATTTTCGCTAGGAACTCGTCGTTAATCATTTTGTAATTCTGATCTTTGAAGAACGGAACATGGACAGAAATTAAGTCAGATTTTGCTAATACTTCATCTAGAGGCAGATAATCTACAATTATTTTGGCTGTTTCATTTTCAAAAACGTCGTATGCTACTACATGAGCTCCCAAGCCTTTGAATAATTTAGCAGTTGTTAAGCCAATTTTACCAGTACCCAAGATACCTACTGTGCAATTGCGAATTTCCTTACTAAACATAGAAGCATCTACTGTGAAGTCTTTATCTTTTGTTTTATTAGCTGTATAAGAAGCATTGCGCATCAACATCATGCCAAGTGTAAGTGCTAATTCAGAAATCGCATTTGGAGAATAAGCTGGTACGCGAGCTGCTTTCATACCACAATCCTTCACTGCTTGTAGATCAATATGGTTAAAACCTACCGTTCTAGTGAGTAAATATTTCACTCCGTAGCTAGCTAATTTTTCGATATTCGTGCGAGTCGCCTTACAATTACCGCGAACCATAACCGCATCTGCACCTTTAGCCATCTCAACATTCGTATCATTCATTAAATCTGTTACTAGTGTTAAATTATAATTGAATTTGTTTAGTTTTTGAAAGAATTCAACCTCTACATCGCGTACACCATAGCAAACTAAATTAACTGTTTTCATTTGAAATCCTCCCTCTCTTTTGTGAACCTACTTGCCATTTTCTCTAGTTTTCGTTATTTCTTTTATACAAACAGTCCCAAAGATTTAATCATTTCTAGGACAACAATCCATAAAGGCATTGCTAGCACACCAAGTATTGTGGATAACAAGGAGCAGTTAGATGTTAATACTGCCTCTTTATCAAAGCTGATGGCATAAGCTGCTGCCACTGTTGCTGTTGGTGTAGCCATCATGATTACTACCGTTGCCAAAGCTACATGAGAGATTGGCAATAGACCAGTCATTGTTAGGACAGTCAAGATCACGATATTAACAATCGGAACGATGACAACTTTATTTAAGCTGTAGTACCAAGCATCTTTTACTCGTACAGCATCTTTTAAAGAAATCTCAGCAAGAGTAGCACCGATAGACAACCAAGCAAGCGGAGAAGCTAATTTAGCTAGATAATCCATTGGTTTAAATAACCACAAGGCTGTTTGGTCTATACGAAGGAATGCGTAGCTTACTTCTTTTCCATCTGCCATCATGTGAACCTGTGGAATATAATTTTGGAACATCCAGATAAATAATCCAGCAAAGGTAGCCAATACGATTGGATTTAAAAACATTGTTTTGATGTTTTTCGCTTCCATTTTTAAACCAGACATCTTGATATAGCCGTAAGAGTAAAGGAAGATACGATATCCAATGTTAAAGATAGAAGCATACATAACACCAACTGCACCATACATAACTTGTACGATTGGAATTCCGAAGAAGGTAGTTGAACCAAAGATCGTTAGAACACGTAGTACATCTTGTTTATCACCTGCAAATTTCGCAAACAGTGGTTTAGTAACAATAATGAGTACGATGTAGACCAAGATTCCCCAAATCAGAAGGTTAATCCCTTGTTTCAAGGATTCTGTATTGATGTCGGTCATAAAAGCCGTAAATGCTAGTGCTGGAAGAGCTACAGATAAGATAACGTTACTTAAAATCTTAGCTGTTTGCTTTGATAGCACTTCTTTCTTACGTAAAAAGAATCCTAAGAAAATAATGAAGACAGAAGAACTAATGGCACTAACAATCTTGCTATCTGTTAATGTGCTAATAAAAATTTCCCCGATATTCATCGAGCACTCCCCCTTGTATTGCAAATGTGAATACTTTCACATCATGGCTCAAAAAAATAAGTAAGTTATTTGTTTTACCCTTGTGAATCAATTCACATTCTTTATGGTTCTATCATAATCTTACTTTTCTATTCTGCCTACCTTATCTAACTTATTAAACTGATTATGTAACTAATGTAACCAAACAAAGAAAATGTCTGCTTTTAAAAATAAAAAAAGGCGACCAGTCAAATGCTAGTCGCCTGTTTCTTACATATATTGTTTAATGCGCTCGCTACTATCTTCGACAGTCCGGTGCTTACACACTGGACGTCCTACGGTCCCATACATAATTTCAGCCTTTAACACTCCGATTTCGCTTAAAAAGTTCAGGTATTTCCGCATAGATACACGCGATATACCTACTTCGTGAGCCATTTCTTCCGTGGAAAATGCTTGCCCTCTTCTTTCGGTAATATGATCCCAAATCAATTGTAATGTCGTACGCGTCAATCCTTTTGGAAGGTCCAATAACATATGGACATGGTCTTTATCCTTGGCTAACAATAATTTATCCAAATCGGTTTGACTTAATTTTTTTTGACGTTTCATCACGCTAGCTTTCTCTTTATAACCTTGAAGGGCCTCCTGTAAGCGTTCAAACTCAAATGGCTTAATTAAATAATCAACAGCACCAAATTGCAACGCCTTATTAATGCTTTTCGTATCACACGCTGCTGTGATCATAATGACATCAATACTTCTTTCTCTTTGACGGATTTGTGTGAGAAAGTCAAATCCACTCTTGCCAGGCAAATAAACATCAAGAAGTACAAGATCAACCTCTATCTCGTCAATCATCTCTAAAGCCTTGTTAACATCATTGGCCACTGCTTGAACGGTGAAGCCTTCCACCATCTCTAAGTATCTTTTATTAAATTCTGCAACCATTGGGTCATCTTCTACGATTAGCACCTTAATCATCATACTCATCCTTCATTTTGTAAGGCAGGGCTATTACAAAGCTCGTTCCTTTTCCCTCAACAGAATGGATAGCAATCTCACCTTTCCACTTATCCACATGCTGAGTAACAAAATACAGCCCCAATCCTCTATTTTCTCCTTTAGTCGAAAAACCCTTAACAAAGATTTCTCGTCTAAATGTTGGTGGAATTCCTTGTCCGCTATCGGTTAGTTCAATTAAAATCTGTTCTTCTGTTTGTTCAATTTTGAGCTCTACTTTTTTAACCTCTGCATGTATAGAAGCTTCCATAGCGTTATTAATCAGATTTCCGACAATGGTAATGAGAGAATGAATCAGCTCTGAATCTTCAGTTTCAGCTAAATAACTCTCTTCGTTTAAGATCAGCTCTACATCATCTTCTCTAGCATCGCTTATTTTTCCCAATAGAAATCCAGCGAAAACTGAACTCTTAATCCTTCTCACAATAAACCCAATTTCTTTTTGGTGTTGGATTGAAATTTGTTTAATATATTCATTGAGCTGGTCATAATAGCCCATGTGTATCATGCCTTGAATAACATGCAATTTATTTTTAAATTCGTGCGATTTGGCCCGAAGCGCATCGGCGTAGAGCTGGATTCCTGTAATTTGTTCTACCAGTTGTTGTATTTCTGTCTTATCTCGGAAAGTAGCCACAACTCCTACTACATAATCATCAACTACTACTGGTACACAGTTAATCACAAGTGAGATTCCATTGATACTATAATGCTCATCCAACTGTGCCTTGCCCGTACGCAAGGTTTCCTCCAATATCCACATGTGATCACTCGCATACTTGCCTACGATTTCCTCAGAGCTATCTGCTAGTTGTAATAACCGGCGCGCCTCCGAATTGACCAAGGTAATGATCCCTTCCCGATCCACAGCTATAACACCTTCACGCACGGATTGAAGCATCGCACTTTGTTCTTCTAGCACTTTCGCAATAGCAAAAGGCTCTAGTCCAAACAAAATCTTTTTAATATGTCTGGCAAACAGCAACGCTCCAATAATACCAATCGCAATTCCAAGTATCATGCTTAGGTAAATCACCGACCGGCTCTGCTTAACTGCTTTTCCTACATCATCTAATGCGATGCCGACAGTCACAACACCAATCTGTTTGCCATTATTATCATATACAGGCGTAAATACTCGTAATGCCTCGCCCAGCACCCCTACTGCGATGGAGATGTATTCCTTGCCAGATAATGAAGCATTCGCATCTTCCCGATCCATAAAGGATTGTCCTACTCTGGAAGGAAGAGGGTGAGATTTTCTAATTAAATTCATATCAAGCACGACCACAAAGCTCACATTCGTCAAATCTTTGATCCGATTAGAATAGGTCTGAATTTCTGCTTGATCTCGCTTGCCTGTTAATCCCTCAATAACAACGACCGAATTAGCTACAATCCGCCCAATATCGGTCAGCTTCTCAGACAAGCTATCCTTGGTTTGACTAGCAATATCCCTGCTAATCAGCATATTTGTAACCAATAGAGAACTAATAACGACAATTCCAATAAGCAAAATAATTTTTGTGTGTAAGCTAAGCTGCAACTTCCTTTTGCCAGGTTTGTTCATGAACAGGCTAAGCTCCTTCTGCTCGAGATGTCTAGTTACTTATGAATAGGCTAAGGTGCTATACCCCCTAAGTCGCTATGTTTCTCTATGCAACTGACAGATTACTCCTTAGTTTTTTACGCTGTTTTACCCATTATACTAAACTTCATAGATATGTACTATTGTTATCAAAAAAGATTTGTAAATTGTCGATAATAGAGAGGATTTTATGAATAGTCAAGAAAACAAAAAACATCCCGTCTCATCCTCACAGATGATTCGAGATGTAAACATACAGACATGGATCTAACCACACTAACTTCCTACATCCTATAAAAACCGCCGATGAACCTTTTTTCCATCGTAGCTAAAAACCACAGACCGACCATCTAATGTAGTCTCAATGTGTACATTTTTACCCCATATCGTGAAGACGTACGGTAAGGTTTTCTCAACGTATTTCACATCTAGCTCTAATCCTTCATATAGATGCTTGATATACAATTCTCCGCTACGGAGGTAGTCACCATCTTGTACGATCAAGTACGGGAAGCCTCCATTTACACGAGAAAGTGCTAATTGATCACGCACCAGCTCCCACTGTTTTTGTGTGATCACCCAATCGTTCCCCTGCTTTCCGAATGTATACATATCCAATTGCCTTACGAGGTCTTCTGTCAGATAGTTACGGATAAACGAAATATCTCCATCCAGTTCACGCACCTCAAAGATTTTTTCCAGTCCTTGATTTGGCTTGCGACCGAAACGCTCCTGTTCTTCTTTCGTAGGATTATTAAAACGCATCTCAATATCCTCAAACATTTTCAGGCCTAAATGATACGGATTAATGCTGGTAGTAGATGGCTGTATCACTGAAGAGTGTAGCTTAGCAAATTCGATTGTTTCAGCTTCGGTCAAATCCATCTCCCGAAGAATCCGACAATGCCAAAAGGAAGCCCAGCCTTCATTCATAATCTTCGTTTCCATTTGTGGCCAAAAATAGAGCATTTCATCGCGTATAATAGTCATGATATCGCGTTGCCATGGTGCCAAATATGGGCTATATTCCTGGATAAACCAGAGCAGATCTTTCTCCGGTTGCGCAGGAAACCGTTGTGGTTGATTAGAAGCAACATCTGTTTGTAGGTCTGCTTGATCTAACTTCCATAAATCATCATAGGGCGAACTAGGCTTAGAAATCTTAGGGGCATCCGTCTCATTTCCATATGGTTTTGCTCTTTCTTTGTTGGGCTGGATCAGTCTTGGATCAATATGCTCCTGAATTCCGATGCAAGCATCCAATAGCTCCTCCACTTTCTCTTTTCCATAGGCAATCTCGTATTCCCGAATACGATCAGCACTAGCTGCCATGCTCTCTACCATATTGCGATTGGTATTGCTAAAGCGTACGTTATTCTTGAAAAAATCGCAGTGAGCCAGTACATGGGCCACGATTAATTTATTTTGGATCAAGCTATTTCCGTCTAATAAAAAAGCATAGCATGGATTAGAGTTAATCACTAATTCATAAATTTTGCTGAGATTTAAATCATACTGAAGCTTCATTTTATAGAAGCTTTTTCCAAATGACCAATGCGAATATCTGGTCGGCATACCATAGGCCCCAAATGTATAAATAATCTCTGCTGGGCATATCTCATACCGCATGGGATAAAAATCTAAGCCAAACCCTTTGGCAATTTCCGTTATTTCATCAATCGCATACTCCAGTTGACGTTGTTCCTCCTGGTTCATCCAAGATCCCTCCTTTTCCCCTCTACACCATGTATATGTAAAGCGTGGAAAAGAAATAAGGTAAATAAAAAAAAGCACATTGTTTGACTACTAGCGTCAAAAATGTGCTTCTTTGTCCATTACAAAATCGTTTCCATCCAGCCTAGCCCATTACTTAATTTTCATTCCATTTAGTACAGGCTCAATGTTGTGCCGATTTTTTCTTGCCGTGCTTTTTTATATATTTCATAGGCGCAAGAGATATCCTCTATAGCCATCCCCATCGGATTTAGAATGATGATCTCGTCATCGGTTTCTCGGCCTGCTTTTTTATTAGTAATAATATCCCCTAGCTCTGCATGTAGCATTTCTTTTGAAAACTTTCCTTCTAATACTAATTGATTAATAATTTTTTTCTCTCGATTGGATTGATCCCAGTCATCAACAACCACTTTATCCGCCCGTAAGAAAGCTTTCTTCTCTATATCCATAATAGAAATGTTACTTACAAATGTCCCTTTTTGAATCCACTCTGCTTTAATATAAGGCTGGTCTGTTACTGTGCAAGTGACTAAAACTTCAGCATTCTCTACCGCACTTTGAGCTGATTGATGAATTTGGAATACAACATGACTAAAGCGCTGTTGCATCTCCTTACCAAACATCTCAGCCTTTTGTAAATCTAAATCAAACAAATGTACGTTCTTTATATGGTCAAACTGTTCCAATAAAGAATTTATTTGCATCTTAGCAATTAATCCACAACCTATAACGGATAAATGTTGGAACCCTTTTTTAGCCAAATATTCCGTTGCTACTACTGTTACTGCCGCAGTTCTCATGGCACTGATAACACTGCCCTCTAAAATCGCAATGGGGAAGTTCGTTTCAGGATCATTTAAAATGATCAAAGCACTAGCTCTTTCCATGTTTTTTTTCGTTGGATTTGAAAACTTACTTCCAATCCACTTGATTCCTGAAATAGAAGGTTCTCCCAAGTAGGCCGGCATAGCTATGATTCGATCTGCGATATGCTCATCTTTTTTATTTGTCTTCAAATACGGTTTTAATGGCTGACTAAAGTTCTTTTCTGAATGTAGTGCAAGAGCTTGTTTTATAGCTTGAACGTATATCTCAGACTTATAGCCACCTACATTAATAATATCTTGCTTGTTCAGATAGATTAATTCTGGCTTTGTTTCCACTAACATCATAACCACTCCTTTATCACTATCGCTTTATTTAATCGAAACAGATTTATAAATGGATGTAGGCAATGTAATTTCATGTTCGCTCATCCATTCATCTGAAAAAATGGTGCTATAGTATCTATCTCCTCTATCAGGCAGGATTGCTAATACTCTTTGTCCTTTAGGTAAATCCTCCAGTAAGCGTAAAGCAGCACAAACAGTTGCCCCTGATGACCCACCAACAAGTAGTCCTTCCTGTAATACTAGTTGCCTTGTGATATAAAACGCATCTGCATCATTTACATAGCTTAATTGATCATACAAACTTTTATCTAAATTGCCGGGAACGATTGCATTTCCAATACCAAGCAATCTTCGAGGACCTGGTTGCCCACCAAAAATCACCGATCCTACAGCGTCTACAGCTAAAATTTTCACAGAAGGGCTTAGTTTTTTCATTTCCGTTGCTACTCCTGTTATTAATCCTGCTGTACCAACCGGGCATACAATCCAATCTAATGTATCCTGAAAATCACTATGGATTTCACGGGCTAATGACTGCATATACGCTTTAGGATTTTCTGGATTGTTATATTGATTTGGCCAATAAGCCCCCTCTATCGAGCTCTCTAATAGTTGTGCCGTAGCCAATCTTGTTTTCAAATAATTACCATGCTCATCTGACTTATCTACCATATGAACCTGTGCTCCAAATGCTTTAATCAGGTTCAAATTGACCTTGCTAATCTTAGGATCTACTACACAAATCATTTGATAGCCTTTCATCTTAGCCACCATAGCTAGTCCTATAGCCAGATTGCCTGATGAGGACTCAACAATTGTTCCATTTGGTTTCAAATGTCCATTTTTTTCAGCAAACTCAATGATACGTTTGGCAACCCTATCTTTTGAGCTACCACCAGGATTAAAGCCCTCTAGTTTTACGAACAATTCGCTATTTTCACGCTGTACTAAATGTTTAAGCTTAACAACCGGTGTATTCCCTATTAGTTCTAGAGCACTTTCATAAATCATGTTCTCGCCTCCCATGCTTTTTTGAATGACATTTGAGACTTTTTCATTGATAGAAATTGTTCCTGGGCTATCTTCTTTTTATCCTCATCAAAATTTTTACTTAAAAAATTTTCTCCCAAGCTACTTACATCACATTTGATCCCTACATATTGCAAATCAGGGTTTTCAAATTCTACTCTCGCCTGATTGACCAAAAGCTCAAAAGCTAATTGATAGCAAGTAGCTTTAACTTCCCAAATAGATTCATAACGAAAAGGTTCCTTTATCCTTACCGCTCTAATAATTGGACCTGTATCTATTCCGTTATCCACATAATGTATGGAAGCTCCAGTAGCTCTTTGAAAGTCTTTCTCATTACCTTTTACAGCCATATTTTCGATGGCATACATTCCTCTCGCATAGGGGAGAACGGCCGAATGGGCATTAATAATGTTGCCATCTGTATACTCAATCCACCAAGGTTTTAAAATTTGATCCAAAAAAATGTATACAGTGAGATCATACTTTTTGGCCAAATTAGCTATGAACACTTCCATATCAGCATGATTCAAATTGGGTCCACTATAATGGACATGTGGAATGACCTCAGCGGGATAGGAGGGGATTCCGTATAATGTCATCATGCTTTTTTCTGCTTCACTGATGGTTCCATATAACAAAAGAAGCTCATTGTATTCACTCTCTGTGAGTTGCTTTTTACCAGAGTAGGTACTGTGAAATTGTACCTTTTGCCCGCTGGTATCTTGCGTGTCTCTAATAACAATGCCCTTGAATGAAGTTGTATCTTTAAAGCTTTCATACCAATCCCTAATTAAATAGACAGCGTGAAAACTTCCCTCTGTCAGTAATAGATGAGCTTTTGCCTTTTTGGTCTCCACCTAAAGTCCCCTCCTCTTTTTTTACATTTCCCTCTCTTAAATTTCACACAAAAAAACTGGGTCAGTATAAAGCCTTATAGAAGTCCTCCATAATTCCAGCAATTCGAACCAATCCTCTTCTACGTAATCTTCTCGAATTAAAAAACTGAGCGGAATGTTTAAATTCAAAATCCGCCCACAAGTAAGGGTAAATTTTGTTACACCTGCTGGTAAAAGGAGGTTTTCATCCACTATATTTTTAATTTGATCAATATGAAAAGCAGGATATTGAAAAATAATGCCTCTATCAACAGGCGATTGCCCTGCTGTTATACGATCAAATTTATATTTACTGGAATAAGAATTAACGATCTCCTTCCAAATCTTAATCCTCTTTTTTACATCTATGTGAAAATCTGAAGCAGTGTATACATAGTGCTTCTCATTCCTAACGAAAAGGGTCGCAATCGGATCTACAGCATATTTTTCCTTTCTCCACAATAAATCTGGGTTCTGTAGTAATTCCTCAATGAGATTATCCGCATCTAAAATGTGATGAGCCCAAGCTTCTATGGAGAGGTATTCCAAATCAACCACCTGTATCACAATTCGTTTGCAATTTAATTTTTGTAAAGATAATGTGCGATGAGCTCCATCAAGAATCAAATATTTGTCATGTTCAAGTTGCAAAGCGATAGGAGGATTTTTTACTTTTTGCTCATTTTTAATTTTGCTGCAAAGTTTTTCTAACCTTTCTACTTCGTATTCTTCATGTAAAAATACTTGACTAATTGGTACTACTTTTAGCTCAGATAACACATCAATTCCTCCTTTACAGCTAAATTGAAATGATCAGCTACCTATATATACGAAACCTATCTGTAAAAAATTTAAAATATTTATAATCTTTTTAACCCATTTTATTTTAACATCACTCATGATATATTTCATTATATATTTGTAGTTTTTTGGATTTTTTGTAAAAAGGAGGTTTTCACTTGAAAGTAGTAGCTAGGAATCGAATGAAAGGAATGATAATGGTAGTTACAGGTGCTGGTTTATGGGGAATATCAGGTACCGTTGCTCAACAGCTTTTCCAACAAGTAAACATTTCTACAGAGTGGCTAGTTACGGTCCGACTATTGATTTCAGGCATGATCTTGTTGCTTCTGTCATCATGTAGTCCAAATAGATATCAAATATTTGGGATTTGGAAGCAAAAAAACGAATCAATAAAAATTCTTTTGTTCGGAGTATTAGGCATGCTAGGAGTTCAGTACACATATTTTGCCTCGATTAACGAAGGAAATGCCGCTGTAGCAACTTTATTACAGTACTTAGCACCTATTTTTATTACTTTCTATCTTATTATAAAATGTAAAAATATTCCAACCAAAAAAGATGCTGTTTCTATTTTGTTAGCCTTATTAGGAACCTTTTTATTACTTACAAATGGATCAACAGATAATTTAACAGTATCGAAGCCAGCAATCATATGGGGCATTTTATCTGGTTTGTCTTTGGCGTTCTATACACTTTATTCAAAGGGCTTATTGGAAAAATGGGCCTCCTCTATAGTGGTTGGCTGGGGCATGATTATCGGGGGAATTGGATTAACAATCTTACACTTTATCTCCACAAAAAAATTCGTATTGCTAGCTCGTATTGAGAATGTAACATTAGAAGCCTTTTTATTAATTGGATTCGTAGTTATTTTTGGTACCTTAATTGCGTTCTATCTCTATCTTGAAAGTATTAGATATATTACTCCAAAAGAAACAAGTTTGCTAGGTTGTACAGAGCCGCTGGCAGCTATTATTACGTCCGTCCTGTTTTTACATGTACCGTTTGGATTTTTCCAATCTGTAGGAACTCTATCTGTTCTCATCATGGTTTTCTTGTTAAGCCAAAAACCATCTCCATCAGAAAAACAATCTAATATAATTGATAGCTAAAAAAGCCTACTGCTATATGAAAAAGGTTTCATCAAACCCCACGTCATTTCCAGTTATTTTCGAAATATAAATAGCACATCTTCTCGTTATACGCCAAGAACATGTGCTGTTCGAATTTAAAAGACCATTAGATTAGTAACTGATCGCATTTTATTCGAACATAGACAAATAAAATGGTGCTGTGAAAAGAGTGTTGGTTGTTGGTTATTGTTGATGTTTCTTTTTCTGTTTTTCTCTTTTCTGGTCACTCGTTATGATAAAAAATGCTCCTACTACAAAAATCACAGTTCCAAGTAAAATCACATCCACAATAAATTCCGTGTAAAGCATCTTTTCATCCTTTCTTTTGTCACTAGCTGGGGCTTTCCTTATCCAGATTTATACGACTTGTTTAAAAAGATTAGAACGATGATTTATCTTTGACATCACGTAAGGCAAGAGCACATTAAAACGAGTCTCATCGACCAGAAACGGTTACAATAGGAAAGGTAATGATGTAGGAAATACAAGGAGGGCAATCATGCGCTTACAGGGTAAACAAGTAGTATGTTATGTGGAAGATGAATTTGAAGACTTGGAACTATGGTATCCAGTTTATCGATTGCGTGAAGAAGGGGCTACTGTTCATTTGGTAGGACCAGAAGCGAATAAAACATATATGGGTAAATACGGTGTTCCTTGCACCTCCGATAAATCAATCTCCGAGGTGAAGGCATCAGACTATGATGCTGTACTTGTGCCAGGAGGATGGGCACCAGATAAATTGCGTCGTTATCCAGAAATTATTTCCTTCATCCAACAGATGGATCAGGCCAAAAAGCCAATTGGTCACATTTGCCATGCGGGATGGGTACTAATCTCGGCCAAAATTCTCAAAGGTGTAACTACGACTTCTACACCAGGGATTAAGGATGATATTGAAAATGCCGGAGCGATTTGGGTTGATGAAGAGGTAGTTGTAGATGGACACATCGTAGGCTCGCGTCGACCACCCGACCTACCTGCCTATGCTAAAGCATTTGCTGATCTACTAGCAAAATAGAAGGTAGTTCAAGCGGAAATAGGATCTAACTCCTATCTTCGCTTTTTTGAGTTATTGTTGGAAGCTACATCTCTACTGTCACAAAAAAACCAGCAAGGAATTGGTCTTTGCTGGTTTTTTATTTATCTAGTTTTTAGCTATTTACTACTTTTTCTCTAGCAATCTCATCTTCTGCAATAAAGCCAAAATCTTACCTGACTTGGGTAGGAATTGAATATCGTCTCTAGTAACCCCGCCAAACTTTATCAGTGAAATTCCATACACAAGAACTCCTAATCCTACAGAAGCAAGAGAGACAATGGTATATAACAGACGCCCCTTCCCAATTGCAGCAGGTAATACCGCCATCAGTCCAAAGGCAACAACAGCTACAATGATCCCCATCATCACTACAGCCAGCACCGAGCGACCATATTTCTGTTTGTCCTGCTGAGTCACCTGTGTTAGTCGTCCAATGGCTCGTAGGTTTAAAACCGTTGATACTAGGTAAGCAAGCACTGTGCCGATCGCTGCACCTGCAATGCCAAGAAGAGGCAATAAAATCAAGTTCGCTGCAAATTTTACAAGTACCCCAATTAATAAATACTTAGGTGGCAGGTTCACTTTCCCCATCCCTTGCAAGATACCTGAGGATACTATACCAAGTGTTGAGAAAAGAATAGCGAAAGCATTGATGGCAAGTGCCAGCGTTCCATTTTCGTCTCCAAATAACATGATATTAATTGGTTTTGCTAAGATAGCCAATCCTATTGTAGCAGCCGCTCCCAAGAGGAAGGTCAACCGAATCGCTGTTTGTGTACGATAGTGAATAAGATCATCTTGTTTTCGGACAATGGCTTCACTTATCGATGGAACAATGGCAAGCGATAGAGATGTAGCAAAGAATGTTCCAAACTGCAATAAAGGCTGAGAACGGTCAAAAGCACCTTTTAATAAGATGGCCGCCTCGTTATCTATTCCTTTGTACACCAACATATTAATTATGGTAAAGCTATCGGCAAGTGGTATTAACGGCAACACCAGTGAAGCTAAACAGATCGGAATCGCATACGTGATAATCCGTTTAAAAACCGCTCCATCTGATAGGCTTACCGCCTGTTCTCCCGCTTGATTTGGCAGAGCAATTAATTCTCGTTTTTGTTTTCGATAGAAATAGCCTAATACCAACAGAGCAATAATGGCTCCTGGGGTTGCTGCAAACACGGCAATCGTACCAGCAAAATAAGGATCACCATAGAGCTTCATCACAAAATAAGCTCCCACAATGATAATAATTACCCGGAAGAATTGCTCTGTCACCTGTGATACAGCCGTCGGAAGCATGTTTTGATGACCTTGGAAATATCCGCGTGTGTTGGCTATTAGTGGTACCAGTACTAGTGAGACTGAAATAGCTCGAAGCGGATTGGTCAAATTAGGGTCGCCGATCAAATTCGCAATCATTGGTGCAGTGATAAAGGTTAGTAAAAAGAAAACAACGCCTAATATCCCCAATGTAAACGATGAAATTCGAAAGATTTGTTGTACACCCTTGCTATCTCCCACTGCATGACGATCTGCAATCATTTTGGAAATAGCTAGAGGGAACCCAGCTGTAGCCAAGGCAATTAAGGTGGTGTAGAGCGGATACACGGTACCGTACACATGCATACCGATATCTCCTGTAATGTTTTGATAAGGAATTTTATAAGCTGCGCCTAGAACCTTAGAAATTAATCCTGCAATCGCCAGGATAGCTGCTGCTTTTATAAAATGATTGGCTCCTTTAGCCGTATTGTTCATATGCTTTATCCTTTCTATCTAAATAGCAAGTCTATTTGGTATTATATCAAATTCTCAACAAGGAGCAGTAAAAAAGCGATGATTCTTATGGAACCATCGCTAACTTATCATAATTTAAAACAACAAATGTGCTATACCAGCTATAATTGGTAATGTAATTAAGGTCCGTAATAGAAAAATCAGTAGAAGATCTTTGATCGTAACAGGCAATCTGGAGCCTAATAACAGGCCACCTACTTCAGACATATAGATTAGCTGAGTAACTGAAATACAAGCAATGACAAATCTAGTCAACTCACTCTGAATCCCGCTGGCAAGTACAGTTGGCAAGAACATATCAGCAAAACCAGCAACTAATGTTTGCGAAGCCGCTTGTGCTTCAGGTATTTGTAATAACTCTAGCAAAGGAGTAAACGGCAAGCCTAGCCAAGCAAAAATAGGAGTTTGATCCGCAATGATCAGCGCAACGGTTCCGACTGCCATAATGATTGGCGTAACACCAAGCCACAGATCCAATACATTGTGTGAGCCTTCTCGCAGAAAAGCAAACATGCTTTTATTTTGCCCCGCCCTCGCCACCGCTAGTTTCAATCCTTTTTTTACTAACGATAGTTCGTTTTCTCCATCCTCCTGATGTGGAATTACACCTTCATGGTACGTATCTGCTTTACGTGATAATGGCGGTATACGCGGCATAATAATAGCCGAAATCAGCCCTGCAAAAGTAACAGTCAGATAAAACGGTACAAACATATGCGCAAGATTTACTTGGGACAGCACAACAAAGCAAAACGTAATAGATACAGCCGAAAATGTCGTACTAATAACCGCAGCCTCACGCTTCGTGTAAAACCCCTGCTCATATTGCTTGCTAGTAAGCAATACGCCGATCGTCCCGTCCCCAAGCCAAGATGTAATGCAATTGACAGAGGATCGCCCCGGCAGTTTGAATAAAGGACGCATTACTTTTATACATAACGTACCGCAAAATTCTAATAGCCCAAAATTCATTAAAAGAGGCATGAATAGACCAGCGAATAAAAAAACGGTAAATAGTAACGGCAACAAATTGTATAAAAGCATACCACCAGTACTTTCAGACCAAATCCATTCTGGGCCTATTTGGAACAATGTGCAAATAGCCAAAAGCATTCCAACCACCCGCATTACCAGCCAAAAAGGCGAAACCCGGCATAAGGTCGTCCAGAAAGAGGTTTTGGTAGTCAGAGCCGCTGGGCGAAATAGCTTGGCCCACAAACTCAATAGAGCTGTAATACTAATAAAGATTGTTACGAGCTGCGGTAGAATATTAGCGAATTGCTCCTGCAACAATCGGGACAATAATGCTATTGGAATAGTAACTTGTCCACCCATAGAAACCGGGGTAATAAATAATAACACCCCGATGATAGATGGGATCAGAAAACGCATAAGCTGCTTAGATGTAGTTATATGAAAATAGTTGTCTTTTTTAACTGTCTGCATAAGTCTCCTCAGAAGTTTGTCATATTGCATACAAACAAATAATTATTCAACGATATACATTTTAATACATTCGTTCTCTCTACTCAATCTATAAAAAATGTTAGGACTCTAAAAAAGATAAAAATCTGTGTTGAAAAAGAGCTAATTCCTCATAAAATACCCCATGCCCACTCTGCTCAAACGGAAACAATTGCGATCCGTATATTCCTTGATGCATCACCAAAGCAAATTCAAATGGGCATACCATATCATGTTTTCCATGAAAAATTCCCGTAGGTACATGTATCTGAGCTAAGTCGGAACGTAAATCCTCATCTCGCAACGACATTGCTGTCATGGCTGTAGCATGGTTAGAAGCTGCCATACCAAGCCCCCAAAACCATAAACGAAGCTCTTCACTAACAGGAAGGTGGAAAAAGATATTTCCAAAGTCACGCATCATAGCTGGTCGGTCTGTGTACGTCTTATGGATTAATTCATCTACTTGCCGTTTCGTCATTCCATACGGATAATCCTTTCGTTGAACAAACGATGGTGCTGCTGCTGCTAACAAAGCCAATTTTCCCACCTGGTATCCTTTATGTCGGGCCATATATCGAATGGAAATAGCTCCTCCCATCGAATGTCCGACCAACGTAACATTTTCCAAACAAAGCGTCTCAATTATGACGTGAATGTCGTCTGCTAGTCGATCATAACAGTATCCTTGCCAAGGACGATCCGAATCACCAAATCCGCGCAGATCCACTCCGACACAACGGTATCCATAGCTTGGCAACCAAGTGGTCTGATATTCATACATCTGATGATTCACTGGCCATCCATGAATAAACACCACTGTTTTATCGCCCTCTGGATACAAATCCTCCACGTAGATGTGTACACCCTCTTCTACCTCTATGAAAGCCATCCCGTTCCCTCCCTTTTATTCCGTCATTTATTTGTATGTCTAGTGTAAAGAGTTAAGAAGAAGGTCAACTTTATCCTCTCTAAAACTTTTCATGTAGCTCGACACACTCAAAAAACCTCGACCGCAATCATTTGGTCGAGGTTTTTGGTATATGTCGTTTCAGAGAAAGAAAATAATAGCTTAGTTGATACCAACCGCTTTGTAAGCATCTTTTACTGCTTCTACTTCAGCGGAATCAGCACCGAACAAATCTGTTGCTGCGTTGATTGCTGCCTGACGCATTTGAGCAAAGGTAGAAGTTGAAGTTAAATAAACAGTTAATGCACGATAGTAAATTTTTTCAGTTGCTTCACGTCCTACTCCTTCAACGGTAACTCCATAATGCGTGCCACCTTCAGAAATAAGGTAGGCTGCTTTATTATTGATACCGCTATTGGTGTGAACGCCACCATTATCTCCAGTTCCTGTATATTTTTTGCTCAAATGATCAGGATGGTTATATTTAGCTGGGTCAGATAGTGAGCGTAAAGCATCACCAGGGATATCAGGAGTGAAAATATCTTCACCGATTTCCCAATCATCACGGTCTACCATTGCACCAAAAATGTCAGAAATAGATTCATTCAATGCACCCGACTCATTTCTATAAATCAAACCTGCTGTTCTTTCTGTTACAGCATGAGTTAATTCATGAGCGATTACATCAAGCCCACCAGATAGGCTGATGAATCTTTTGCCATCTCCATCGCCATACACCATCTCAGCGCCATCCCAGAAGGCATTGTTATAGTTCGTAGAATAATGAACGATAGAATTTAGTTTGGCACCAGCATTATCAAAGCTATCACGATTAAACGTATTTTTATAATAGTCGTACACTTTACCCGCATAAGCGTGAGCATCAACTGCCGCTGGATCGTTAAAAGTGTTATTTGTACTTGTTACTGGGTACATATAGGAGGTACCATTACGTGCAGTATAGGTTTCTACCCCTTTACCACGAGTAGTATCTTTTAAAGAATAGGTACCATTCGCATATGTGGTTTGGAATGTTTTTGTATCTCCTAAAACTCCTTTACCTGTACCTAATGCATTTGGGTCCTCTGAACCAGCTTCATCTGCTTGTCCATCCAAGGAACGAGCATCCACAGTTGAATCTACTGCCTCTCCTACTTTGATATTAGACTTATGCGCCTTTGTAACATGCTCCATAATGTTATATTTGTCTAATACTTTTCCATTTTGAGCATCAATTGCGTAGAACCAACGACCTGGTTCTGGTTCAAGGAAGGTTACTTCTGTTACATAGGCCAACGAAACTTTATTCTCTTGAGGATAGATGAATAGATCTGCCTCTGGCTCAACGCTAAACTCCTCTACTTCTCCTACTTCTTTCTTCAAATCCTTTTTGATAGCTTTAATCGCATCTTTTTCTTTTAATTTGGGTGTTGTTTTTACTTTTTCCAAAGACTCTGTAGGAACTACTTGTCCAAAGAAGGACGTTACATCCCCATCTTCATTTAAATGCACAGTTTGATCTGAACCGTACACTGGAACTCCTTTATATACCTCACGTAGACGATAATGAGTTGTGTCAGTCTCTTCATCCTCTATTTCGTTTAGCAACTCAAACTGATTCTCTACCTCGCCTTGTACTTTAAGGACATCACTCTTGTCGGATAAATACTTCCATACAATCTCTTGTTTTTTGACTTTCTTAGGTGCTTTCCATTTCTCACTCATGTACGAAGGAGTTTCCCAGTCACTGTTATACATGACATCACTCTTTGCGAATGCTGGAAGTCCACCTCCCAATAAGCTAGACCCTAACAAAACAGTAGCAATAATACTAGATGAGACCTGACGTTTTTTCAAAATAATTCCTCCATTCCCAATAAAATTTTTTGAATACATTCCCATTTTTAAATATTTCGAAAATATTGTCAACTTATTTTTTTACATTTTTCATCATTTTTTTATTTTGTTCTTTATATACAGACATAAAGTAACACTATAAATAATAATCCATAAATGTGATGAACAATTCAAGAATAGCCAAACCTAGTCACATTGGATAAAAATAACTATTACTGGATTCATGAGCAACAAAAAAAGCAACTCTCCAGTCTCATGACCAGAAAGTTGCCCGTTTTATTATCTATTCACTTTACTTATTTTACTTCTACAATGCGACCTTCAACTTTAGGTGCAATCATCTTGCGCTCTTTTAATGCATCTTCCATGATGCTGTAAAGAGTGAAGCCGGTATCAAACGCTGGTTTTTTCAGTGTTGAGTAGCCGTCGCCACCAGTCGCAATGAAGTCATTCGTTGCGATGCGATATGTTTTCTTCAGATCGATTGGTTTACCTGCTACCTTAACTTCCACAAGGCGCTGACCTGCAGGTTTTGTCGGATTGTAGGAGAAGGACATGCCGCTGATGTGCGGGAATCGACCTGCACCTTTCTCTACTTCACTCACACCTACTTCCAATGCTTTAACGATCTCATCCCCAGTTGCCTCGATCGTTACGAGCGTGTTCGGGAATGGTAGCAACGTATACAAATCTTTCTTAGAGATATCACCCGCTGGCAATTGAGTACGGATTCCACCGCCATTTGTAATGGCAATATCCGCTTCATGTCCTTTGATGGATTGCGTTTTTTCACGCATAACATCCGCAATTAAGTTACCGATATTTGTTTCTTTTTTACGAACTAATTCACGGTCACCATCAAGCGGTACTTCAGCTTTTGCGATTACTACTTTCATAGCGTCATCTACTTTATTTACTACTTCTTTTACCAGTTTTTCTACTTCTGGATCAGCTTTTACATTTTTATCATATTCAACTAAACCACCGCTAAAGCCTACGAGCTTGTTCTTGTAGTAGAAAAGATCAGCACGACCTAGTGATTTACCATATTCCCAGTCCTGAACGATGTACGTATTATTTACTTTTTCAGGTTGTTGTAATGGTGTATGCGAATGACCGCCTACGATAAGGTCAATACCATCAACCGCTTTTGCTACTTCACGGTCAACATCCACACCAATGTGAGAAACGACTACAACATGATCTACTTCTTTCTTCAACTCAGGTACCATTTTCTTAGCCACTTCTACTGGCGATTTAAAAGTTAAAGCCTTTACATTGTCAGGATGCGTCAGGATTGGCGTATCTTCAGCTACAAAGCCGAGGAAAGCAAACTTTTTGCCATTAATTTCTGTTTTGTATACCGGAACTAGAAGGTTAGTACCATCCTCTTTGATTACATTCGCATTAATGACTGGGTATTTCAATTGATCACGCAATTTCAACAGTTGCTCATATCCAAAGTCAAATTCATGGTTACCTGCTGCCATCGTATTATAATTTAAGTAGTTAAGGATCGGAAGAATAGACTCACCTTTAAACTGGTTTACAAATACTGTTCCTTGGAACGTATCTCCAGCATCTAACAATAAGAAGTTTTTGTTTTCTTCACGCCATTCTTTGATTAAGGTAGACATTTTGGCATAACCAAATTCTTTACCGCTCTCATTTTCATCGATATGACCATGTACATCATTTGTATGTGCGATTGTTATATGAGTCGTGATAGCATTACCTAGTGCTTGTAAGAAATCACCACGAGTTAGCGTAGCTTTTTTGTCTACTTTCAAGTCATAGCCTAGTTTTTTGGCAATTGCGATCGCTTTGTCAGAAGAAACATTCACTACTGGTGTTTTTACTTCTGCTGCTGTTAGTGCACCTTGTTTTTCCAACCATTGCAATGCAGGGGTAGCCCAATGTGCTTTACCTTGCGCTGCACCCAAGGTAACACCTTTCACTTTTACCATTGTTGCTGCTACTTCCGCCAATGTAATATTTCTTTCCAAGGACAAATCAGAGATAATGTTTTGTTCTTTCATCCAGTTTGCATGTGTAACTGGTTGAAGAGGTGCTGCAAATGCGCTTGTTGCAAATAAAGAAGAAGCAAGTAAGCCTGTTAAGAGGGAATATCCGGTAATACTCTTTTTCATGTATTGAGTCTCCTCTCAAAAATAGATATAATGTCGTAGCTATTATACCAAGTTTTTTTGGATTCCCCCATCTTTTTGTCGCAAAATTGGTAATGTAAGCGGATATATTTAAAGTTTTTCCGTACGTTTATGTAAAGACTCAATCATATCTTCCATTTTTTCTTGAATCTGTCTTTTTATTCGTACAAAAGGAATTCTCATTAACCGATTTTCTCCTCTATGCTTCCATAGTACAAATGTCTCCCCATGATCCTCCTCGATGGCAAGCATTCTTACATCTATTTTTCGTAAGTCTTTCGCGGCTGCCTTCTCCATCGCATACGCTACTTCGCAAAGGAAGGTGAGCAATTGCCCATATGCCTTCCCAAGTTTTAAGGAAGAATTGATTAGTAGCTCTGTATCCCTTTTTAAATGTTTTCCTGCCTCTTTCCAAATGACATAAGCAAAAATTTGTTCTTGAATTTCCATTTATTATCACCTATTATAATATAAGATCATATGTTCTTACATTATGAAGGATAGAGGTATTTTCATGCAACAAAAAACCAATACATCGAAATCCACAAGGCTCAATTGTATTGGTCATATATCCACTATTTTAACTTCATCTTATTTAGTTGATTCTTTGAGACTTACCCTCATCTATGGTTTGTTGTCGATTATTCTTTTACCATAATGGTTTTCAGCATAGCGAAGAGTTGCGGGAGAATAACAGCATTCTCCTTTTCTTTAGGAGCAAATAGCGTAAACCTGAACCACCTTTTATCTATTTTTGTAACGATAATTTCCTTATGATCGTCTTTCGTATCTACACCGAGATGAAGAGCTGTTTTTTGCAAAAAAGGATCTGTTTCCTGCTCTTTTTTCAGGTTCTGTACATTTCCTAAATCACTTAATTCAACTTCCATTAGCTTCTTTTGAGCAGTTAGATCTATTTTATCCGGCATTTGCTCAATACGGACAGCGTAGCGGTCATTCTTCTCAGAAAAGAGCATATCTTTCCCTGGCTCTTCACCTGTGGCTTTAAAGTCAGGTAAATAATAAAGATAATACCCTAAGTGGCTTTCAAAGAGCTGCCCCTGCTCACTTACTTGCTTTCCATCAATCGTGTAAGTCAATTCCTTTGTTTGAGCTGGCGGTTGTCCCTTACTACTAGCTGGATTGCTAGAATTTTGATTTGTAGATGGTTGAAGTGTCTTACTTGACTGATCGTTGCTTTTGTTTTCTTCCGAGACAGTAGCTGTAATACCTGAATTGACTATCTGATCTGTTTTTTCAGAGTCAGGAGTGGCTTGAACACCATTACCGCATCCAGCCAACAATATTCCAATGATAGGTAAGACGATCATTCGTTTTGGCAATCGTTCATGGTTTAACATATTACACTCCCCCTTATTCGGAAATCATTTGTTTGTCTATTGATAAACTAGACAAAATGGTTTCGTTCACATCAAAAGCTGTACATCCTCTCTTCTACTATATGAATGAAGGGGATAGAGTATTCATAGTTTTGAGAAAAAGTTGAGAGAATGTGGATAAATATCTTTTCTTCCTTATAAAAGAAAAGACCGAACAATTAGCCTATTGCTCAGTCTTTACCATTTTTCAGCTATTTTGAAAATAAAGGGGCTTTATCTTTCATTCATTCTATTTAAAAGCACCAGGTTTTGACGTAGTAATGCTTTGACTTTGTCAGAAGAGACAGGCTTTTGAAACAGGTATCCTTGATATTCATCACAGCGATGTTTGCTTAAATAATCTAATTCTTCCTGAGTTTCTACCCCTTTTGCCAATATTGTCCAATCTAGCTTTTGAGCTAATGCAATCACAGATAATACAACAGCCTGATTTTTATCCTCATACGGTAACTCATAGATAAACCGGCGATCGATATTAATTCGATCAATTGGCAATTCGATTAGGTGACGTAAACTGTGCAAATCACTGCCAAATTGCTCAAGACTTACTTGTACGCCTAGCTCTTTTAGCTGGTAGACAAGCTCGTATCCTCGCTTGTTATTTAATAGCATATTTTCAGTAAGCTCGAGCTCCAGATATTCTGCCTGTAGACCTGTCTCTTTTAAAATTGTAGCTACCATATCAATAAAATTATGTTTCCAAATTTGACGATTCGCAAGATTAATTGAAATTCGTACTGGAGGATATCCCTGTTGGTGCCATTCTACTGCCTGTGTGCAAGCAGTACGTAATACCCATTCACCGATAGGTATAATAAGGCCTGTCTGTTCAGCTAATGGTAGAAATTCATCTAGTAAAATAAGTCCCTTAAAAGGATGTTCCCAACGTATCAAGGCCTCCATGGCTACAATTCGTTGTGTCTCTAAAGAGACCTTTGGTTGATAATATAACCGTAATTCGCGATTTTCCAACGCTCGTTGTAATTCGCTTTCTACATGTAGCCGTTCAAAATCTATATCATTCATTATGGGAGAAAAAAGTTTATAATGGCTGCCATTTCGGCTTTTTGCGTGGAACATTGCAGTATCAGCTTGTTTAATAAGAGCTTGTACATCTTGCCCATCATCTGGGTAAAGAGCAATTCCAATACTCGCTGTTACATGCACTTTATGCCCTTTAATTAAACAAGGCTGTTCAATGGCTTGAATAATTTTATCTGAGATAAGGTAAAGCTCATCTTGCATAATGCTAGGTAGTAATAAAATAAATTCATCTCCATCTAACCGCGATACGGTATCGCATTCACGTACACACGCTTTTAAACGGTTAGCGACCGTGATAAGTGCCAAATCACCAAATTGGTGACCTAGAGAATGATTAATTCCTTGAAGGCTATCTATATCTAAAAATAGTACAGCTAGTTTATCTATTTGTTCTGGATTACTCATCGTTTGCAGTGCTTTTTGAAATCTCACTTCTAGCAAACGTCGATTAGGTAAGTCGGTTATGGCATCGTAATATGCCATATGGTAAAGCTGCTCCTCCACATTCTTTTGATCAGTATAATCACGTATCATTAGAAGACCTCCTAAGACGCGTTTTCGCCTGATCAACGGCAGAAATGTTACATTGACGTGTAAGGAAAGATGGCTCTTTTTAACTAATGTAACATTAGCATTCAGGGTTTCACCTTGGAACATTCGGTGTAAATGCTTTCGTATAGCTGGTACTTCTTCTTGGCCTACATAGTCCATAAATGCTATGCTTGAACATCCAGCTTCTGTAGAATCTTCATGCTCTATCAGTTTTCTCCAGGCAGGATTTACTTCTAAAATCTCTCTATTTGTGTTAAGAAGTAGGCAAGCATCACTATTTGTTTCCCAAAACGTTTGGCTACGATTCGCTTTTTTCCAAATAGTTCTTTTCTCGATGTCTAATTTCCCCTGTTTGCGTAACAGTCCGGCGGTCCCCACAATGAGTAGGGTTACCCCCATCCCGACAAGAAAAGAGAGGATGAGCGAATTCATCATTTCTGAAACGTCATTCATTGCAACTTCTCCTTCTGTCGTAACCTTCATTTTTTCTCCATCCATCCTGCTTTCCACAATACCCCATCTTGTCTCAATATAAAAGGGTCGGAGTGACTATGATTTAAAAATGTTAATAGGCTTTTCCCCTTCTTTGTTACTAGTACCGTTCTATCTGGTTTAAGCATAAAAAAGCCTGAAGCAATGCCCCAGGTTGTCAAGCTCTTCCGTTTTTTCTAAACCTACCTTTTCCAGGCAATCTGTATCCAGCTTGGTAGGTAACTTCCATAATAACCACTGGAAAGTGTTACACCTTTAAGAAGCTCATGCTCTTTACCCGTACGTAAATCTTTTACAAATAACGAACCAGTAGTAGGAGTTTGCAAGCGAACATATGCTACTTGACGACCTGTTGGTGCCAAAGAATAAGAACTGTCCGCTGTTGCTGATGAACCAGTGGTGATAGGTTTTGCTTGATCTGCCTGATTTAGCTGCCAGATACGTTGACCCGGCACTAAGGGGTGATTTTCCATTTCGGTTGGCCACGGAGCTTCCTGTCCACGTAAAAATAGAAGTGGAGCATCTTCTTTTGAACCAAAAGTGGGCAAGGAATCCACTTTATCCGTTTGACCTTTGTTATATACCTGTTTATTTAGCACCTCCCATATTCTTAAATTTTTTCCATAGGTGGCCATGCGATCTCCCCCATTTATAAAGGCAAGTCGAGTACTATCCTTGGACCAGGTCAGCCACTCTGGATAAGCTAACCCCACACCTATTTGAAAAATTTTTTGTGAGTGAATTTGTAACACTTTAATGGGTACTCCATCTGCTGATATCGAACCGGAATTAGGTTTTTCGAAATAGGCAAGATAGGCCCCATTTGGCGACCATACTAGTCCGGTAGCATCACGAGCATAGATTCCTTCAGTAATAGTAGAGGTCATTTGGCGGTATAGCGTTCGTGAGGTACCATCTAAGAAAACTTGATTAATATGCAAATTTTCAATTTGAGTTTGTGGGAAGGATACTGCAAGACTTTTTCCGTCTGGATACCATGAGTAATCAGATACTTCATTTACCTCATTCTGTTGAAAAATAGTCTGTATTCTCTCTATGCCATTTGGAGTAATTCGAACGACTATGCCTTCTTCTCGTGAACCTTCTCTTGTCTGATAAACCAACATATTTTCTGTAGGTGACCATTTGGGAGTACCCGTAATTTCTCTTGAGTCTACTTGATATTTCTTGCTCCCATCCGCCTTCGATATCCATAAATACCACGGACCTGAGTAGCTTTTTCTATCAGGACTACGTAAATAGGCAATCCACTCTTTGTTAGCTGACCAATCTATAATCTGAACCTTGCCATCTGTCGCTACAGGTATCAGCTGACTATCTTGCTTGGATGCATCCCATAACAAGACCGTTTGTTCATTCTGCATGGCCACATAGAAAGGAAAGGTTTGTTTAGACACTCTAGTTGGAATTTCTTCACCAGAAGTCTGTTGATCGAGTACTTGCTTTCTTACAGATTCGTTTGTTTGCTTGTCTACGAATGTACTTGATTGAAATCTGCTTGCTTCTGTAGTAATTCCTCCCATGCTAACACCAGCCAGTAGTAAGCAGCCTATAAGTAGCAACACTCCTGAATATCTCCCTTTTTTCTGCATGTTCTTTCTCCTTTCGTGATTTTTATCCAAACTCATTCTTTCTCATTTATACCATTATTTTACTTCGCCTCACAATTTATTATCCTACATTCAAGTCCCTTATTTTTCAACCAACAATTTCCACACTTTTTTCAAATACTCCCTACCCCAACCACTAATTATCGAGGAGATATAAAAACATCCTGAATGTAATCAACCCCCTTTTTTTCGGGATGTCACGAAAAAAAGGAGGTTACACTGAACTTTTTATATGGAAACAGTTGGCAAAATAATCCGGACTGTCGTTCCCTTACCTAGCTCGCTTTCAATCTGTATTTCACCATTATGGTTTTCAATAATTTTGTAGCTAACCATTAATCCCAATCCCGTTCCTTTTTCTTTAGTGGTAAAGAATGGCTCACCTACTCTTGCTAATTTATCCTGAGGAATTCCCTTGCCTTGATCTGTAATCTCTATAGCAATTTTTCCTCCTGCCTTTTTACGAACATGTACGTCAACACTGCCACCAGCTGGCATAGATTCGATGGCATTTTTCAGCACGTTAATCAATACTTGTTTTAGTTGATTTTCCACACAATGAATCTTAGGTAAAGGCGTTGGAATTACTGGGATCATATTTACTTGGTTCATTAATGCATGAGTTTCGATTAGCATTAATACATCATTGAGAATAATTCCAATATCCTCTGTCTGGAAGCTAAGGGCATGTGGTTTAGATAATAACAGTAATTCTGTAATAATTAACTCAATACGATCAAACTCGCCCATCATAATCTGAAAATACTTCTCGTTTCCCTGCCCATCTGCCATCATTAACTGTATGAATCCCTTTAATGCTGTTAATGGATTTCGTATCTCATGAGCAATTCCCGCAGCTAGTTGACCAACAGCAGATAACATTTCAGATTTACGCAACATCTCTTCTGCTTTTTTCTGTTGGGTAATATCCTCTCCAATTTTAAGGAAATGAATGGTTTCCCCTTCCTCATTTTTAATTGGTAAGAATGCCGTTCGTTCCCAAAAGGCCTCATCGTTTTTGCGTTTGCTTTGCAATTCACCATACCAATTCCTCCCCTTGGCTAGGGTTTGAATTATTTCCTCTTGAATATTCCCTTCATAATCCTCGTGATCTTCAATAAGATTAAGCTTTTGACCGATCACTTCTTCTCCTGTGTAGCCTGTCTTTTCTGTAAAAGAAGGATTTATATACTGAATTTTACCGTCAAGACCTGTAATGATAATGCTATTGGGTATTTGATGAATAGCGTATGAAAGTTTCTGTAGCTCTTTGTTTGCCATTTTCAGTTCCGTAATATCTACAAACGTAATGACTACACCCTTAATAAAATTATCCTGTGTCCGATAGGGCAAAATCTCCATGCTATACCATTGTCCATTCAGGCTTTGAATTTCTTTTTCCAACGGCATTATGCTATGTAAGACGTGCTCTGCATCTTCTACCAAATTGTTATATTTCAATTGATGGGTAATATGACTAATCGGACGATTAATATCCATATCCATTAGATTAATAAGGGTGGTTACCGCTGGTGTAAATCGGCGTACGCACATATCTCTGTCCAAAAATATCGTCCCGATTTTCGTGCTTAACAGGAAATTATCTATGTCATTATTTAAGTCTAGTAATTCTTGGATTTTTGCTTGATGTTCAGCATTGACTGTAATTAATTCTTCGTTAATAGATTGGAGTTCTTCGTTAGTGGATTGGAGTTCCTCATTTGCAGCAATTAATTCTTCATTAGTAGATTGTAGTTCTTCATTCGAGGTTTCTAGTTCTTCGATGGTTGCATGTAGACTTTCCTGCGCATATTGTAATTCTTGCTCCAGCTCACGGATTCGTTGTGTTGTCGTACTTTGGGCATTAAAATTTTGCTGCGTATCTTCTGGGTGTATGACAGGTTTTGCTTCATCCCTAAATGTAATCATCATATATTGCCCGCTATATTTATGTGGAGCAAAATTGGTAATGCTAAGTGTTATTAGCTCAGAAACGTCATCCTCCCCCTTTACTTTGACATTGGTAAAAGTAATCTCTTTATTTTCCTTCCTGACTTTATGCATAGCCGATCCAATGGCTACTGATAGGGTTGGAGAAACTAACTTAAAAATATTGAGTGTAATTTTGCCACGTGGTAAGGTTAGATACTTATTGACAGAACCTGAAGTATGAACGATGTCATAGTTTCGGTCGACAATAACACATGCTGGTAAATACTCCTCTATGATTGTTGCATATATATCGTCCATCTTACTGGTTCCAGAAATCATTTCTCTTTCCCCTATTTTCATCGGGTTGGTCTGGAGGATTGGACGTCCACTTTCTTTATCAATACGTATAGAATGGTTGGGAATGATCTGATTCGATTTCCGAATGGTGAAAATATTCCATTTGCGATTGAGTGGAACATACAAATTCGCTAGCTTACCTATACTCTCACTTGGTCCTAAAAATAAATATCCCTTGGGATGCAAAGAAAAATGAAACAAGCTCAGTACCCTTTTCTGCACGTCTGGTTGAAAATAAATCATCATGTTTCGGCATGTGATAAAATCCATATTGACAAACGGTGGATCTTTTATGATATTATGTGGGGCAAAAACGATCATTCTACGGATATTTTTAATAATTTGATATACATCACCCTGTTTCTTAAAATACCTATCTAACAAATCTTTGGAAATATCCTTTTCAATTGATGCTGGGTAAATACCCTGAGCAGCATAGTTTATGACTTCTTTATCTAAATCGGTAGCAAAAATTCGCACATCAAGTGTGATTTCCTTTTTACATAAATATTCATCAAACAGCATAGCAAGAGAATAAGCTTCTTCTCCTGTGGAACATCCGGCTACCCAAATACGTACATGTTGTTCACCATTTGCTTGTTTATTTTCGATAATATTTGGTATTACATTTGTTTTTACAATGTGAAACGCTTCTTGATCTCGAAAAAAATGGGTGACATTAATAAGCATATCTTTTTGTAGAGCTCCTTGCTCCTCTTGTGTTTCCTCTAAAAACTGAAGGTACTCTTCCAAAGATTCCTTGTTATTTATTTTCATTCGTCGTTCAATTCTCCGGATGATACCATCACGTTTATATCCAGTAAAATCTATTCCGTTGTACCTTGTAAGTAGGGTGAGTATTTCTGTTACCTGATCTTCCGCATTATTTTGTACCTCTTCCATTTCACCAAGCACATAGCGTTTTACATAATGTACTAAAAGCTCTCCTAGTTGAAATGGCGCACAAATAAAATCTACTACTCCCGTAGATAGGGCGCTTCTTGGCATCCCATCAAACTTGGCCGAATCGCAATCTTGTGCCATAACCATTCCTCCATATGCATGGATGGCCTTTATTCCATTGGACCCATCTGTCCCTGTTCCCGAGAGAATAATGGCGATAGCACGTTGTTTTTTCTCAGTAGCCAAGGATGCCAAAAATGCATCTATAGGTAAATGGATCCCTGATACTTCAGGATACGTAGTTAAAGAAAAATGACCATTAATGAGTTGTATATATCTCTTAGGTGGATGTAAATAGATTGAGTCGGGCTCAATTTGCATGCCGTCAGTCACTTGCTTTATCCTAAGTGATGTATGTTTTTCCAACAGTTCAGCCATAAAGCTTTTATAATGTGGCGATAAATGTTGGACAATAACAAATGCCATGTTTGTCGTCTCTGGTACATGCTCAAAAAATTCCTGTAACGCTTCTAATCCCCCAGCAGATGCACCAATCCCTACTACTACAATTTCTTCCGTATTCTGCTTGTTCGTTTCATTTCTTTGGATAGAATCTTCTTCTCGATTGGACATCTAGAATCACCTTTCCTTGCAATAATACTGTGACAAACGTTTTCCATCGGCTACTTCCTAATGAGAAGGAAAACGTAGTCGAGCCTAAAAACGAGGGAGACACTTCCAAAGTTTTTTATAAAAATTACCAAAAAGCACTACTACAAGTTTAGCAGAACATCTAAAAACATAATATATTGTTTTCAAATTCTGGAATACGTAATACCCTTCCCGTCTGCAAATTGGAATGAGAAGGTTTTAAAAAAATAGCAATGAATTTTTGTATATAAAATCTATTGACTGTAACCAAATATTACCATATACTACATAAACAAACACTAATTTACTTTATATTTGTAATGTTTGTTATATATTATCTAAGAAAGGAGATTTACCCACAAAAAAGTAGAAAAGTAAACTATCATTTCTACTGCTATTCAAAAATGAAAAGCTGTCACTTTTCTCATTTATCTATAACCCAAAATAGTTTGTAAGAAATCGTACTCTGTTAGATAGGCACACCTACTTAGAGTGCTCTTCTTTGTGGAATTAGTTCCTAATCTATCGAAAAATAAAAAGGAGGTCATTTCGTGCAATACAGCCAACTATTTGAAAAATATCAAGAGATTCGTTCTCTTACTCAGGATCATGAAGCATGGATGAATTCCTCTATTGGTGGGGACCTGTGGATTGATGGCTTACAAGTTTTTTTGACGATAGAACCTGCTGATTTCGAAGCTACCTATAAACAATTTGTTGAAAATTATACATATGATTCACATTCTTTTATGCGATGTTTAACTTCCCTACACCAATTCACTGTTGATTGTGCTAAAGAAAGTGAATTTGAATTATACAAAGCACTCGCTTTGGGGATGACTTGGCTGTCTTTCTATCCTCATTTTCAGAGTGATTTTTTTAATCTTCCTGGTCGTATTACTAACCATTCGATTGCACTGTTGCTAAGCCCTACTTATCAAGCTATTTGGATTACTAGTTACAACGAGGGACTTACTCTGTACATCGCAGATAAAGCCAACTCCCATCTTTCTCTTTTCCGTCCTGAGTATGGACTGATTTATCAGAATCATCAATATTTTCTCCAAACGGACTACGTCAATTTTCCTTATCAAAGCTATTTTCATGAAATGGCTCACATTCTGTTGTGTTATAACCTTTATTCACATGTCTTAGCCGATGAAAATGGAGCGAACAATTATCGTTCCTACGTGGAAGAAGGTATTGTTACTCTTGAAGAAACCGTTCTTTCCGAGCTTGTTTCTGTAAGAGATAACCTGCATGTGATTCATGATGGGTTTAATGGATCTAACTCCCCTGAATTCAGAGAATATAGTCTTAGCGTCATACGTGGAGACATTTCCACAGTATCTGCTCGCTCTTTGCAATGGTTCACCAAGGCTTACATGCAAGTAGGAACAGAAAATAATCACACACCACATCACTCAAACTCAGCTAGCCAGCTGATTGTAGCTAATCATCCACTCACAGAGGAGAAGATGTTCTCTATCATACCTCCTTGTCAACCGCATATAGAAAATACCAAGCAGCATTGTCTATGGACAATTCGGAGTGGAGCCTATAATCATATCGCAGCCTATCGAGAAGTAATTGAATTAATGGCTCCTGATTTGTATGGGTTTACAAAAGTACAAGAAATTCTACATCCAGACACATGTACTACTTCAGTAGCTCGGGTGTCCAAAACAACGTTACCAGAACCAAATCCACACCATCGAGAACAGAAAAAACAATTATGGAGATGGCGAGAAGCATATGCTCGGCTGGCTGAGATTCGCGGGTATATTGAAATGGAAGCTCCCCTCACAGATGCCATCCCAGATATTTTGGATCGATTACTGATCGTCGCTAAACGACATGCTCATCATTTGAACAATCATTCTGCAGAGGGGACAATATATAAAAATCACACAGGTGAAATTATTCCTGTTGAAAATATGCTAAGAGAGATTCGGATCATTCTTTGTGGATTACGCCATACAGCCACTCGTGAGCTGTTGCTCCCCATGTTTGATGAGCCATTTATGCATGTGCTAGAACCAAGGTAATATTTCTCTTAGCACTATGCTATGTAAAAGGACTTTTTCCCTTACTAGAGAAAAAGTTCTTTTACATGACAATGCTAAATTGCGTTTGTCTTTGTATCCTTTGCTGAAATTTTTATATAAAAAGGAGTACATAGGATGATCCAAGCAAGCGAGACATCCATTATTATTCCGATACTAGGCGATTCTCGTACTTTTGGGCAAGTTGAATTCATATGCATCTAATACACTTATAGAATGGAGAGATGCATTATGTTTAGAGGGTATAGAAAGACATGCAGTATATGTATGTTTGTCGTAATTCTGTTTGTATCCATTATTTTCCCTACAGCTTATACCTATAGTTCACTTGTAAAAGGAGTACCCTTGGGCCCTACCGATCCTAAAGAAGTAGAAAATTTTGCAGATCAATTTTTTAATCAATCACATATTAAAGATCAGATGGCGGGGGCAGTTTTTGTTGTTGTCCGAGATGGCAAGATATTGCTAAATAAAGGGTACGGTTACTCCGATTTAGAGAAAAAAATCGCGGTTAATCCAAATCATACTGTTTTTCCGCTAGCTTCTATTTCTAAGGTATTTACGTCAACAGGAATTATGCAGCTAGTAGAACAAGGAAAGCTCAACCTTGATGAAGATATACAGAACTACCTTGAGGACATAAAGATAAACAATAAAACAAAATATAAATTAACAATGAAGCATTTATTAACCAACACAACAGGTTTTGACTTTACAGATAGATTGGAATCTATTCATAACCGTAGTATTCAACCCATTTCTTTAGAGAAATATGTTAAAGAGAACATGCCTAGCGTTGTCCGTAAACCAGGCGAAGTATTTCGCTACGATAACTTTGGCTTTACTCTTCAAGGGTATATTTTGGAGAAGCTGTCTGGAAAATCCTTCAATCGCTACATAACAGAACATATTTATAAACCTTTGAAAATGGAAAATAGCAGTTTCTTACTTACACCGAAATTAAAAGCTAATTTAGCCACTGGATACAATGCTAGCAACCAGCCCTTTCCTATTTTTCTGTCCAATCCAATTGAACTACCTGAAGGAGGAATGGTTTCAACTGGTTATGACATGGCCCAATTTATGATGGCTCACCTCAATAAAGGCTCGTTTGAAGGTAAGACTATCCTGAAGCAGGATACGGCTGAAAAGATGCATACTATTCACTATTCTGTCCATCCGAAGATTCCTAATATGGCTTACGGTTTTGAAACATACTACCATTCGAGTCACAACAAGCAGTTTGTGATTGGTAAAGGTGGAGATATACCTGGTTTCCACTCTTGGATGTGGCTGTTGCCAGAGCATAAAGTTGGTGGCTTTATTGTTGTTAATAAAGATAAAGAGTTTCGTGAGGAGTTATTTAGAGCATTCATGAATCGGTATTATCCTCTACCAAAGATAGAACAATCCTATATGACATCGTCCCCCCAGCAATTGAAACGCTTTGAAGGTACTTATCGGGATTTACGAATAAATCCATGGATAACAAAAATTACAGCAACTTCACAGGGACAGCTCATAGCAGAAGATCCGATGGGTAAAAATATCTTGCGCCAAATCGATCCATTGCTGTTCAAGGATGAAAAAGGCGCTTTTTTAGCCTTTAAGAAATCCGATGATGGTAACATTGGCTATTTACAATATCATAATACGGTCAGTATGGCTCAAAAAATTTCTCCTTCTAAACATTTTTCTGATGTTTCTGACTCACATCCATATGCCACATATATCTATGGTGTTCAAGACTTTGGAGTGCTACAAGGAGATTCGAATCATGCCTTCCGTCCCTTAGCCCCCATTACAAGAGCTGAGTTTGCAAGTGATTTCATACGACTTATTGGGGTTCATACCTCTACGAATCCTGTAGCATTTACAGACTCCAAAAATAGTCCATACGGAAAAGAAATTCAAGCTCTTGTAGAGGCAGATGCTTTAAAAGGAACCACGACTACTACATTTGAACCCAATCGCCCCATTACAAGACAGGAGGCAGCTGTGATTATTTTTGAAGTGTCCAAATCATTACTCAATGCTCAGCCTGCAAATGCTAGCCTTAAAGGCTCCGTCGATCCTTGGGCTAATCAAGCCGTTCAGTATGTAGTATCCAAAGGTCTATATGGTCCTGAAGTTATTTCCTCCAAAAACCTCATTGATTACAAGGCAAAGGAACCACTACTTCGTCAGGAAGCGGCTGCTTTACTATATAACTATGCCCAGCTTATATTCAAAAAATAGTCTCTATTTATCAACCGTGCCGTAAAATCCCTTGCTTTAGCTATGAGGATATAAGGCACTTTGCTCTGCATCTTTCAGAAGATGGTGTTAAGAACAAAAAAAGAGTTCTTTTTCTCGCTGATAGCCGTTAGATATGCTAAATGTATCTAACGGCGTAAAAACTATATCCCTGCGAAAAGTTGCGCGTATGGATAAAAAATAAAAAAACTCCAGCCGGAGAGGTTTTTATAAAGTGACAGTACAAGCTCAATAGCTCAAAGATAAGTCCTTCATTCCCGTGCAAACGAGTTACCAAATCGAACTAAGACATGCCACATGTATTTTAATTCTTGAAGTACCTTTTCATAGCCCCCTCTGTCGCTCCATAGTTCTGGATTACGTTTCAAATCGTTGGCGGCAACCCCGATCACACTGGCGTCGATATAATTATTCCGTGCTATCCGCTGGGCTAAGGAGGGCATGGTTGGCCCCCTAAAATCCTCGGGTATTTCTTCCACTCGCATAGAAAATCCCATATGCCAATAAAGTTCGATAGAATACTTTACGCACATTTTCTCTAAAAATCCTCCTATGTACGTTCCTTTGAACGAAGGATCCGCAACAAGCACTTCTACGTCATCTTTTAAGGCAATATCACCATGAACCTGGGCCTCGATATAGTGGTTAAGGTTTCGACTGGGCTCACACTTTGAAGAATCCTTGAATGGCCATTCAAGATTATACAAGAGATGATCGATCAATTTCCGTGGTGTCAGATCTTTTTCACCGATCGCATAATCTTGAAAAAATGCATCTTTAAAAATCGCTGCTAAAATGTCATCAAACTCCGCATAGGTACCCTTTTCCTTCGGATCTTGATACGAATCCAAATAAGTGTACGTGCAGCGATAGGAGACCTTTGGTGAGAGAAGGAAGTAGCATGATCCAAACCGTGGAGCCGGTCCATCCGGGTGTAACATTACATGTAGTGCCCCGTACTTTGGGCGCTGATTATTGGTCACGCCATCCAACTGATAAGCACCTCCAAACATCTTTTTCTCCCAAAGATCCCGTGCGCCACCTGGATAAGCCGATACGCTACCATTGGAAATGTGAGTTTCGAACTGACTCTTATAGATTCCCTGCTCAAGCAATGACTGAGCTACACTTTTCATGTCCGCCATTGGCCGATCAGGATGAAAATGCAGCGCTACCCTCGCGTGCGACAACAGCTTAGCGACGGCATCTTCAAATGTATTCCAAGAGATATTTGACATCTGAAGAACTTCCTTAATTGACTTTTGAGCCTCGTGTTTTCGGATTCTGGCGTACTGTGTAATATGCTCAATAGCCAAGTGTTGTGAACTAGATAACTCTTTCTTACCTGACACTTGCATCACCTTCACATCTTAAATTTAAGTATGAAGTACTTGTTTAGCTATAGTAGAATGAACTTAAAACGCTAATTCTACGAACATCAACAGGGGGAACCATCTTTTCACCACTTATCATCATAACAACGTTGCGTAGATGATCCACGCTATCGATATGATACCAGCTTGATTATTATGCAATGAACATTAGGTTCTCCTACATTCATTGGAGTCAGGTAGTCAAAAAGGCCGTTTTCTTTGAAGTGAAGGAAACGGCCTTTTCATGGTCTTGATTAAATAACTGGACTCACTACTTCCTCAAAAGGAAAGATTTAATTTTCCTTATGCAAAAAGAACAATGGAGCCTACTTGTCCTCATTCATCCATTCAATCAAGCTTTTATTAAATTGCTGTGGTTCTTCAAACATAGGATTATGCCCACTATATTCAAAAATTACTTTCTTCACATTCCCATATGTGTCATCAATAGATTCCCACAACGAAACAGGGGCAACCAAATAATCATATCTTCCTAAGCCAATGAATACTGGTTTTTTGAAATTAGCCAACGATTGTATCAAATTACGTTTTCCAAACGCTTCTCCCCACAAATGATCAATAATTGGCATATGGGTATATACATCCTCCCACATATACGCTGCATCAAATATATAATCGTAAAAACTTTGGGCTCCCATACGAATGCACATGTGGACAAATCGTCTTTCAGGATCTTTTTTGATGTCACTTTCTAAAAAAGCAATATCTTTTTCAAACTGGCGCTTTCTCTCTAAGCTTGCAGTCTTATAAAAAAACGCGGAGCTTTGTTGTTGTCTTTCTTGACTATTTGTAGGTGCTGAATTAAGTAGAACAACTTTCTGAACAGATTCTGGATATTTTTTGGCATATTCTAAGGCCATAAAGGCATGTCCTGAATGTCCCAATATAATAAAATCCTTTAGATCGAGGGCCTGTCTTGCCGTTTCTATATCATCTAAAACTTTATCCAATCTATAATCTTCTGGTTCTAAAGCACGCGGTGGCTTAACAAATCCCCTATGATCCAAGAAGATAAATTGAAATTTTTTATACAAATCTTCTGAGAATAGCCGAGGATAATATATACTACTCCCTACCACCAGCACTGGCTTTCCGAACCCTTTTATACAATAATTCAATTCAAATCCATCACTGCTTACACTTTTATATTCGTTCATTTTAATAGTCCTCTTTTCCTTTTTTTAAGAAGAGCTATTAAAAAACAAGCTCTCCTTCAAATCACTCCCTTTCCTTTTTCTACTCCCCTTACATTTTCCATTGAACGCTCTAACAATTTACATCACCTCAGTCAATGGTATCGTTCACATATTAGTAACGGTTTTAGGATACGGAAACATTGTATCCTTATCTATTAAGCGTAGCATATAATTATACCTAAAAATAGGTTGCTTTTATTGAAATTATCTATCTTATTACACGCACGATATTCTATTCGCACCAAAAAGCTCTCCTCCGGATTTGTCCAAAAGAGAGAAGTTAAAAGCACTATTCTTCAGTAAATTGGAATGGATAGAAAAGTGGAATTGGATTATCGCATGGCGACTGTCTAGCTAATGCTTTATACAAAGTATATTCCTCCTGTTATCCATTCAGTTTTCCTTATTATATTTGACTATAGAGTTTTAGATCATTGTCCAAATGCAATCGGGTGAATACCTAGTCTAAAGGAGAAAGCAGCGGAACCAGTAAAAAAGAAGTAGAGGTTTACTAGAAGAAATAAAAAATCACAACAAAATTCCCTATGGCATCTTACTTACACCTCTATGAATGGGAACGGGAACAATAGACATTAATGAGTAGAGTTTCTACTCTCTACCTACAACAATAAAGAACCTATAGGTACTTAATATTTTTAAAAATATTACTTATTTACTTTCATTTTTATTTACAATATTATCTAATTAAAGTATGATGTGGTAATTATATCTTTACTTATTTTTCCAAAAATAAAAGAGGGATAGGTTAATGCAAGTCTTGGAATACAATTATCAAGTTGCGCAAATAGAATTGCGCCAGCGTTTACAAGATACACTTGATAAAAAAGGATGGAAGCAAAAAGACCTTGTTTTAGCAACTGAAATTGATTCAGTAACCATCAGTCAAATACTTAACAACAAGCAAAAAATAACGCTTTCTCAATTAGTGGCTGTTACTAAAGCTTTGGACTTACAAGAAGATACTTTTTATGAGGAATTTTTAGGGGATTGTTTTAATGAATCGGGAAAAATGTCCCCTATTAAAACAGCAGAATTTTTCATAAGTTGTATCAAAGCTGAACGATATGATATTACAAAAAAGATCATGGCATTAATCAATGAGGATACTGATAGAAAAAGACTCCTTGATAATACTTTTAAGATGGCAGAATACATATTTTCCTCCGATAAAAGAAACTACAGTCTGCCCCTATACGATATCGTGATCGCGAACAGTACAACACGTAATGAACGAGTAGCCATTTGTTATTTTAAACGATTTGTAATAGCTAGAGATGTCGACCTTACTGTCTCTGGATATAAAATGCTTCACCAACTTTTAGAATACCTTCCTCTACTTCCAAAGGAATACAAACTAGAAGCGTATTATAAAATATTAACTTTTTATAATGCTGTAGAAAAATGGGGGGAACTATTAAAATATGCTGCAGAATTAAAGGAACTAGCTATCACGTTTAACGATAGCAAATTCATAGCGGAAGCCTTACTATATGAATCCTTTAGTTATCGAGAAATGAAAGATTATGATAAAGCATTACTTATAACTAAAGAATATGCTAACTATGAAGGCTATCAGCAAATTTCCAAATTAAACGAATTATTATTTTCAATAGAAATGGGCTATGTCGAATACGTTGACAACTTTGCTAGTTTAGCTACTGATGTTGAAATATTTATGTTATTGCCAGTTGCTATTGAAACATATTTACAGAAGAAAGATATAGAAAGCATTCAAAAACTGATCTGTACCTTTGAAGAACAAATCAAAAAAATTGCTTGTCAAACGAGTATTCCTACCAAAAGACATAAGTTAAAACTTTATCAAGCATTAGCCTCATACTATTTTATAATTGAGAATAGCAACAAAGGGTTTGCATACATCTTTGAAGCTCTGGAGCTAGCTATCATGTTTAAAAATGTAGAAAGAGTCCGTAGCATTATTTTGAAATATTATGAATATGATTATCTTGCAACACCAGAGCAAAAAGAAAAATTTGTCGATGTTATGACAGAAAGGGACGGTGATTTACATGAAGCGAGGAATAATTTTCTTACTAGCGATTCTTTCCTTGTACGGCTTTACAGAAACGAATTTTAAGGTAAAGGAATTTGAAGCAACAGCTTCTTCAAAAAGTGTAGGTGAAGGCTGGTAGAAGGGAGGGTATCCTCTCTTTTTTTTGAAAAAAAATTAAACAAAATTTTTTTTAGGGAATTTTGTCTATCTTGATATATAATTAAGCTAATAACTGGTAATATGTGTAAAATATAGAAAATTACATCATTTTTATCATTTTTATGGTTACCAGAGAAAGGAGGATAGCAAACAAGAAATACTCATAGAAAGGAGTTGAAAGATGTTAGCATGGGACGACGATAGACTTCGAGAGAAGGAGTCCAAAAAGGCAATAAAAACGGGATGTTCCCACATGCCCTCAGAAAGCTTAGGAACACCCCATAACAAGCATTTAAAAAATGCTCCATTCAAGTTTATCATGCCCTTGCGTTCAAAGGGGAAAAAATATTTTTTATTGGAAAAGTAGTTGTCTCACATATGAATAAACTGTACGGAAAACTTGTTGAACAAAATAAAGCCGTGGTTCGACTATTCTTTGAAGACAGCTAGAATGTTTCATTATGTTGATATGGGGTGACTCCTATTAAGAAATTGAAATTGAAAGAGCCAGATGAAATATTGCGAAGCCAAGAATTAAAAGAAGAATGGTCTAAACGCCAACTTGAGTTGAAAGTTCAGGCTAAAAATATTTTGTTTATAAAGATAGCAGAAGAAAAATACAAATAATTCGGAGGTTTAAATATGGTTAAGAAAAGATTACTTATGTTTTTGATGTCAGTCTCACTCATATTTACTGGGGCTTTAGGTGTGTCAGCTTCTGAAACAGAAGGTCAGAAAATCAATAAGCCAGAGGATGTTCCAGTCGAAGCAACATATCCAAATTCAAGAGTTGAGATTAAGCCAGGGGATATTCTTATAACAAGCAATACCATTTCCAAAGGACTTACTGGTCATGCTGCCATTGTTGTAGATACAGAAAATGTTGTTGAAATACTAGGAACAGGGTATAATCCGGAAAAAAATTCAATTAAGAGTTTTTTCAGAAAAAATGTAGGTAAAAAATATGGGACGAAAGTAGTTCGGCATAATCGAACCAAGATTCGGAACCAGGCAGCAGATTGGGCAGACTGGTATGTAAGAAAATATTCAGATGTAGAATATGCCATCTCTGATTTATACAATTATAAGTACAAAACATATTGCTCAAAAATTGTATGGAATGCATACTATTTTGGTGCGGATGTTCGATTGAATACATCTACGACATATGTACCTGGGCCAGGGGGTACATCTCCAATTAAACTAGAAATCGCTGCTCCTTACGATCTGGAAGACAGTTCAGATGTGACCACTGTACTTACTCAAGGCAATTTCTAAAAAAGAGTACAAAAAAGTTACCTGCCATTTGACAGGTAACTTTTTTATGGTTCCTTATGTTTTGTTTCATCACTTAAATCATCTTTTTTATACTTAGAAGCTCCATAACCTGTTTGCATGACCTCTCCATCAATAACTCTATAGCCATAGGTTTTATCTTTCTCATCGCTAAAAATGACTCTAGCACCATACGTACCGAACTTACTTAGATAATCAACCCTAATTTCTGTAATATCACTTTTTTTGTACTTTTTTTCATTTATAAGGTAGGCTTCTATTTGACTTTTCATTTCTTCTTTCTTGTATGAGTAACCGCCAATAAGCCACTCAAAATTATAAATAACTAAAAATGCAATCACTAAGGTTATAACAGACAAAAATATTTTTTTCAAACTCCACCCTCCTTCTTACACTACAACATCACTTGCTTATTATACCATTAAAGATAATTTTATCCAAATATTCTTTCAACTCAAATTACATCCATTAATGAACAACATGAATCATGATACTATGGTATAGACCATTCTATACAACTTCCTCATATTGTGACGGTTTTGTTGTTATTAGCCATTATTTATTCTTTTTTTCTCAAAGCTAGATTACTTATTCTGCGGCTTCTGTCCGCTTACAATCCTTACCCGATCGGCAAGCTCACCAAGATATTTCACCTGTTCCTTCATCCCCATTGCGTCACTAACTTTCCATTGTGTTTTCAATACCAACATAAGTTCATCTGCTAACATTTTATCCACAGTTGTTTCCCCCTACGTAATTGCATTCCAAAAGTCTTTCTCCATACAGTTCATGTCAACGTTGTCTTGATAAAAGCGTACTTCACGATGTCAGATGCAACCTTCCCCTTTTTATTTTCGAATCTCTTGAATGTGCAGGATCGAATATATGTCATTCCTTGTCTGTAGCTTCAACTGTAAGAGTATGTTCGATCAAGCTGTTTATGTAATTCCTAGGTTTTGTCTGCATGTTTAAGTACCTCATCTAACTTGCCTGATTCTCTCGCTCCGTGTGCTTCCTAAACAATCCTTGCTAGTTATTGGATTCTATTTATAGGCAATGTTGTACTAAAGCCTATCCCTAAATAGGAATAATCAATCGTCACTGTGGTGATTGGTTCTTCTTGTTTCAACATTAAAGCATATCTCGCACCTTTATACTCATCATCATATGAAATAGGTGTGTGTTTACTTATAATAGCGTTTTGAATATTGATTGAATCGAATTTTTTACTATCAAAATTTTCAGATTCCAGATGAAATTCTTTTTTATCCGTTTTTAGTTGAATTTTTGCTTTTAAAGGTTGTTTCTGATTTACCTCAACATTTTTGATTTTTATGTCCGCAATCCCATCATTTCCAAGTGCCAGCAATAAAAATGTTTTATCCTCATTTGTTGCTTGTGTTCCAAATTCTAACTTCGGCTTTATAAAAAACACAATAGCAGACACAGTTATTAGAATCATTACTACAACAATATATTTTTTCATATGAATCACCTCCCTTTTAAGAATATAGATTACTTAATTACTATATTACATTAAAATCATAAATATCTATAAAGCACTCCAATGAATTTATTTGACGCTTGTTGTATTCCAATCTTTTCTGGGATTACTGAATGAAATAGGAGAAAGTCCTTTTAATCCTGTCTTACTAATAGCCTTTAAATGTAGTAAATCAAACCACGGAATTTTACGTTGTTCTCTATTTGGCAAGGTTGTTATTTACCACACTTCATGTGATTTCAGATCGGTAGTTACCTCCATCAATCCCCAATTAATCAAAGCATAGGCGTTTCCCCATAACATAACATGTACCTGTAGCAACACTTTGAACGTGTATTTCCCATGCTGGGCGCATATAGAATTATCCGCTCAGGACAAACTCTGAGCGGATAAACTTAATCTTCTTTAATCTTTAGTTTACAATTTTATTGCTATCGTCTACTCCGAAATATTCCCAGATTCCAACTGAATAGATACGAACTTCACAATGTTATTCGATCCATCTACTTCATAAAGACCAAGATGCTTGTTTGCTTCAGCCGTGATGTTTTCACCAGAGGTGTAGTCTTGCTCGCCACCAGGAAGAACATCACCTACATTTGGTGGCGTGAATGCATTATCTGCTAGTTTATATTTCAAGCTGTTTCCTGTGCCTACCGTATAGGTTACTTTTGTTGTCCCAGAAGCACTACCTTCTGCTACCTTATGGCCACTGATGGCAACAACCGGCGTAGCTTTGATATCCTTAGCTTTCAACTGAACAGATACGAACTTCACAATGTTATTCGATCCATCTACTTCATAAAGACCAAGATACTTGTTTGCTTCAGCCGGGATGTTTTCACCAGAGATGTAGCCAGTTCCTCCACTAAGAACATCACCTACATTTGGTATCGTGAATGCATTATCTGCTAGTTTATATTTCAAGCTGTTTCCTTCGCCTGTAGTATAGGTTACTTTTGTTGTCCCAGGAGCACTACCTGCCTCTACCTTATGACCACTTATAGTCGGAACAGCAATCGGAGCAACTTTGATATCCTTAGCTTTCAACTGAACAGATACGAACTTCACAATGTGATTGGATCCGTCTACTTCATACAGACCTAGATACTTGTTTGCTTCAGCCGGGATGTCGTTACCAGAAGTGTAGTCTTGCTCGCCACCAGGAAGTGCTTCTCCTACATTTGGTGTCGTGAATGCATGATCTGCTAGTTTGTATTTCAAGCTGTTTCCATTGCCTACCGTATAGGTTACTTTTGTTGTCCCAGTAGCACTACCTTCTGCTACTACTTGACCACTGATAGTCGGAGCAACAACCGGCGCAGCTTTGATATCCTTAGCTTTCAACTGAACAGATACGAACTTCACAATGTGATTGGATCCGTCTACTTCATAAAGACCTAGATACTTGTTTGCTTCAGCCGGGATGTCGTTACCAGAAGTGTAGTCTTGCTCGCCACCAGGAAGCGCTTCTCCTACATTTGGTGGCGTGAATGTATGATCTTCTAGTTTGTATTTCAAGCTGTTTCCATTGCCTACCGTATAGGTTACTTTTGTTGTCTCAGGAGCACTACCTGCCTCTACCTTATGACCACTTATAGTCGGTGCAACAACCGGCGCAGCTTTGATATCCTTAGCTTCCAACTGAACAGATACGAACTTCACAATGTGATTGGATCCGTCTACTTCATAAAGACCTAGATACTTGTTTGCTTCAGCCGGGATGTCGTTACCAGAAGTGTAGTCTTGCTCGCCACCTGAAAGGGCTTCACCTACATTTGGTGGCGTGAATGCATCATCTTCTAGTTTATATTTCAGGCTGTTTCCATTGCCTACCGTATAGGTTACTTTTGTTGTCCCAGAAGCACTACCTGCCTCTACCTTATGACCACTTATAGTCGGAACAACAATCGGAGCAACTTTGATATCCTTAGCTTTCAACTGAACAGATACGAACTTCACAATGTTATCAGCCCCGTCTACTTCATAAAGACCTAGATACTTGTTTGCTTCAGCCGGGATGTCGTTACCAGAGGTGTAGTCTTGCTCGCCATCAGGAAGAACATCACCTACATTTGGTATCGTGAATGTCTTATCTGCTAGTTTATATTTCAAGCTGTTTCCATTGCCTACCGTATAGGTTACTTTTGTTGTCCCAGAAGCACTACCTGCCTCTACGTTATGACCGCTTATAGTCGGAGCAACAACCGGCGCAGCTTTAATATCCTTAGCTTCCAACTGAACAGATACGAACTTCACAATGTTATCAGATCCGTCTACTTCATAAAGACCAAGATACTTGTTTGCTTCAGCCTTGATGTCACCACCAGAAGTGTAGTCTTGCTCACCACCAGAAAGGGCTTCTCCTACATTTGGTGTCGTGAATGCATGAACTTCTAGTTTGTATTTCAGGCTGTTTCCATTGCCTACCGTATAGGTTACTTTTGTTGTTCCAGTAGCACTACCTGCCTCTACCTTATGACCACTTATAGTCGGAGCAACAACCGGCGCAGCTTTAATATCCTTAGCTTCCAACTGAACAGATACGAACTTCACAATGTTATCAGATCCGTCTACTTCATAAAGACCAAGATACTTGTTTGCTTCAGCCTTGATGTCACCACCAGAAGTGTAGTCTTGCTCACCACCAGAAAGGGCTTCTCCTACATTTGGTGTCGTGAATGCATGAACTTCTAGTTTGTATTTCAGGCTGTTTCCATTGCCTACCGTATAGGTTACTTTTGTTGTTCCAGTAGCACTACCTGCCTCTACCTTATGACCACTTATAGTCGGAGCAACAACCGGCGCAGCTTTAATATCCTTAGCTTCCAACTGAACAGATACGAACTTCACAATGTTATCAGATCCGTCTACTTCATAAAGACCAAGATACTTGTTTGCTTCAGCCTTGATGTCACCACCAGAAGTGTAGTCTTGCTCACCACCAGAAAGGGCTTCTCCTACATTTGGTGTCGTGAATGCATGAACTTCTAGTTTGTATTTCAGGCTGTTTCCATTGCCTACCGTATAGGTTACTTTTGTTGTTCCAGTAGCACTACCTGCCTCTACCTTATGACCACTTATAATTGGAGCAACAACCGGCGCAGCTTTAATATCCTTAGCTTCCAACTGAACAGATACGAACTTCACAATGTTATCAGATCCGTCTACTTCATAAAGACCAAGATGCTGGCCTGCTTTAGCCGTGATGTCACCACCAGAAGTGTAGTCTTGCTCACCACCAGAAAGGGCTTCTCCTACATTTGGTATCGTGAATGCCTTATCTTCTAGCTTGTATTTCAGGCTGTTTCCATTGCCTACCGTATAGGTTACTTTTGTTGTTCCAGTAGCACTACCTGCCTCTACCTTATGACCACTTATAGTTGGGGCAACAACCGGCGCAGCTTTAATATCCTTAGCTTCCAACTGAACAGATACGAACTTCACAATGTGATTAGATCCGTCTACTTCATAAAGACCAAGATACTTGTTTGCTTCAGCCGTGATGTCTTGACCGGAGGTGTAGCCTGTCCCTCCACTAAGAACATCACCTACATTTGGTATCGTGAATGCCTTATCTTCTAGCTTGTATTTCAGGCTGTTTCCATTGCCTACCGTATAGGTTACTTTTGTTGTTCCAGTAGCACTACCTGCCTCTACCTTATGACCACTTATAATTGGAGCAACAACCGGCGCAGCTTTAATATCCTTAGCTTCCAACTGAACAGATACGAACTTCACAATGTTATCAGATCCGTCTACTTCATAGACACCAACATACTCATTAGCTTGTGCATCTGTGATATCATTTCCAGAAATATAAGCTACTGCCTTAATAGGGGCCTTAGCACCTTTATTTGGTGTATCAAATACCTGATTTTGTTTTAAAATTTTATAGCTATTTCCACCAGCATTTGGCAAATCTAATTTTACACTCTTAGCAACACTACCTTTTGCTTTGCTAGTGATCGTAATTTTTTCAACTTTACTGATGACAGGGGCTACTACTTGATTAGTGATAGCAGGGACTACTCGTTTTGCTTTGTCTTTCTGCTCTTTTGATAAACCACCTATCTTTTCAGTATCCACATTCTCTCCTACTTGAATATTTGTAGTAGAAGGTAATCCTATGACCGTTACATCAGATGTATTAAATAGTATTTTAGAAACGTTAACTTTATTATCAAATTCAATTTCGGTAGCTTTATTTACAACTACCTCATTGAATGTAGAATTCGTTACCGTAACTTTTGCAAATGCAGGTGTTACAATCATGCTAAATGCAGCAGTAGAAAGAACAGCTAATACAGATAATTTTTTGAAATTAAACTTACTCATTACTATTCACTCCCTCATATATGTAAGGAGAGGACGATAAAAAAATTTATCGATCTCCCTAATATTCCAAAAAAGCATTGTGGATCTATACCTACCCTACAATTGTTTTTCCTTCAACAGTAACATCGCTTAACTCCACATTATTTTTGTCCACATTCGTAATCTTCAGATCGCCAATAATCTTTTTGCCTGAACCTTTAATGATGATGCTACGAGCTACAGTAATATCTCCTTGAATATCTGTTCCCAAAATGATGGTTTTCACATTTGGATTTTGTAATGCGATATTAAACTCAGTAGCATTAGTAACAATAACTTCTGTAGTAAGTGATTTTTGCTCAGGTTGCATTTCTTTTACAGTAGAAACGTTACCTTTAGCATCTACAGCGTAGAAACCTTTTTCTCCACCGATTTTTTCGAAATCTTTGCTAGTTACTGTTTTGTATTCAACTTCTTTTCCCGCTAATTTAGCAACCATCATTTCTTGTAAAGTAGCTACTTCCCCATCCCAGTTTACATAAAGAACATTGTTTTCAACATTCTTTAAACCAGAATCATATAAATCTGCTACAAATTTATGAGTTTGTTTAATTAGTGCTTTGTCAGAATAGTATCTGTCTACGTTTCCACCAATATATACACCGCCATCTGCTGCATAAGCAGAAGTAGCCATACTAGTTACTAGTGCTGTAGATAGCACTGATAGGATTACTTTTTTATTCACTTACAACCCCTCCAAATATCGTATATTGAAGTATCTCATTCCCTTGTTTACATAACATATATGTTTTAGACAGATAAGAGACTTTGACCTCTAAGCTATCCATACATTTACTTATATAATTAAGCGATGTTATAACCATAAACACCTGGAAGTACTTCTAAAGCTGTTTGTTTCATGATGTCTAGATCATTCAGTAGATGCTTCCGCGTATGTTACTGTTTTGGTTGGACGGAATGCTTTGTCTAGCTCCCCTTTTGCTAGGTCTCCACTAACCGCAATGCTACTCCAACCTTTAAATCAGTCACTAGCAGTAAGGTCTTTAAAGAATACTTTGAAAGTTGCCATGTTTGTTGCTTGCTTTAGTCCACTAGGCATGGGAATGGTATCAGGAGCTTCAGGAAAAGCTACGAATGATACAACATCAAATTGATCACTTAACCCACAAAATGTGAAAACCCCAAACTTGGTTTAAATTCTATATTGCTCCCACCACTTTGACGAATCTGCTAATACTGGATGAAATCGGGCAATTTATCGGATTCCGCCGTAAAACTGTAAATAGATTCTTACGAGTTCAGTCTTCTTCTAGATTCGTTCTACAAGCTACCAGCAGGGCCAAAAATAAATATCTGCTTTAACGTAAGTGTCAAATAATCACCATTTGAGATGGATTATTTGACACTTTAAAACAATACAAATACCCCGGATCCACGTCCGGGTTTCAGCTTATAGACAAAGTTCCAAAGATCCTAATATCTTCACGCTTGAGAAGTTTCTCTCTTTCATGACTATAGAAGCTGTTATTCCAAGTAAGGTTCCCAGTCCTTGAGGGTAATTGAAATTGTATGATAGATGGTACAAAATAGAAATAGAAAAAATTACTGTTGTCAAAAGTATTTTTATACCTAATCCTCTTGTATCATATGGAAATAAACCTCATTTCAAAAAGAATGTTTGGGTTGTCACATGCACCGAGGATGTAATCATCCTTACTTTCTTCAAACTAAAACTCCCCTTTTGTCAAATCAGTTACAAGCTATTTTCAGTGGAGTAGGTAATGTTTCATTTTTAACCTTTAGAATTTCCATTCTGTTCACATGATAAAATTGTATGAGTATGATTAAAGTTGGATAGGGAAGTAAGTTACATAAAAACGTACTAACCATTTATTCACAAAAAATCCCCTTTTGGTTGATTATGTCTGTTTCCTTTAAAATAAGGATTCATACCTATAATTAACCACGGGGGATTTTATTGTGAATTTTTATTTTTTCTAGTAAACCTCTACTTCTTTTTTACCAAAAAACTGCTTCAAAGCCTTGTAAACCTCACCTTTTTCTCGAATGATTGAGTACATGAATTTCGGATCTTTAATGTGACGATAGGCCGACATGAGAGTACTGTGGCGATTATACTGGTTGAACTCCCCAACATATATACGAATTAACCCCAAAATAACTTATTTCTTCATTATTATATGCATTACATACTTATTATGTAGTTATATCCACTACATCTTCTACAGGTATCCACCAGAAATCTTCATCGTTCTTTAACTTGATCTGTTTAAACGTTGAATCAAACTTATCTACCCATCCCCAAGCGGATTCTATCACGCCTCTGCCCTCTTTTGTCTCTTTCCACCAGCTAATTGTAAGGACATAGTCATGCTGACGCGAGTCAGATATCCTGTAGCAAAACTCGGCTAGCTCATCCTCTTCAATGATCGGCTTCTCGATCAGTTTCTTATCCTCGTGAAGCTGGCGTAAAATCTCTGCATGCTCTGGCAAAATAAATTTCGTTACAAGTGGATCAAGAATTTTGCTAGCCATCAAAACATCTCCTTGAATACGAATGTATGTTCTTATTTTATTTTATGATGAGGAAAATATGCAATGGTTAGAAATGGTATTTAAAGTTCGACCAGCAAAACGAGTTCTACATGATTTATCAATATTTGACATTTTTTCCATATATAATTATTCTATTCTTAAATATAAGAAAAGGAGAAATATTATGAAGAGATTACTGTTTTCTGCTCTTACTGTTTTTCTATCTTTAAGTTTATGTTTTAGCGCTTATGCCGAAACAACTCAAACAGAATTGAAAGAAAATGAACGAGAAGCCCTTGTTTCAGACATTGGTTTGGATGAAGAGGAACTGGAAGATATGCCTCCTCATATCTTGCAAGCATTGATTGATCAAGGCGCTAAAAAAATTGGTTCGAAAACGGTTACTCATAAATTTGATGAAGGTCAATCTGAGATGAATAAATCATTGGCCAAAAAGAAGGATGAAGAAGATGATTTTAGCGAAATAGAGTTAAAGGCAAAAGCTTTCGAAGTCAAAAGTGATAGAAGTGGTTATCGAAAATACTATTTATACGGTAAATTCGAGTGGTCAGAACCCCCGATTTGGACGTTAACTGATAAAATGTCAATTGGATACCCTGCAACCTCCAAATTCTTTATGCCTATGACCTCAAAAGGTAAACCAGATGATCATGAAAATCGCTATTGTACTAAACCAGCTTTTAAAAAGAAATGGGAATGCGAAGATTCTTCAAAAGCATCTGATTGGGATCCGGGTATTGGTGTAGCAGCAGAGTATGACTTACAAATGGGTAATAGACAACTACACTCTGGATACATTTCTCAATATGTTTACGCTGATAAACATGAAAGAGGTACGATTAATATTAAGTTCCAATACGGGCATGCAATTATAGGCGGTTCTATATCAGTTTCTTATAAGCCCGTGGGACTTTCCATTCAACCCGAAAAAACTACCCAAGTGGCAGATTTTGGTATAGAATTTAAGTATCCAGAACTTTAATTTATCCAACCTTATTGCTGGTTTTTCCGCTAATGTTAGACACTATAAACTATTGATTTGAAGGAGAGAAGCTTCTGTGGTATTACGCGTTATACTATACTGGTTACTCACGATGGCAATAATGTTTTTAGTGTTTTTAGTTATCGGAAGTACCAAAGGTTCTTTTATTGAGAATATGGTGATATTACTTGCAATCGCTCAATCATTCACTATTGCTTTATTAGTGGCTCTTTTGCGAAAAAATAATAAATGAAAACACCACAACCTAATAATCGAAAACCCTCTAGCGGTTTAAATTTCGTCAGAGGGTTTTCGTATTATCTTCGTCTCGCTAAATCAAAATAAAGGGTGGTTGCTATGAAGTTTGGAATACGTAAGCCGAGTTTCAAAAAGCGTGTAGCAGCTAGGACAAGCCTAAAAAGACAGTTAGTACATCGAGCTGGATTGAAGATGCCTAGAGGTTGGGGATGGCTCAGAAATCCTAAGAAGTATGCTTATAATAAAGTTTACAACAGGACTACGTTTGATATATTTAAGGTGATTGGTAAGTTGTTTAAATAACTATGACGAGTGGAGTTAAACTCCGTTCGTCGATTCATGAACGTTGGTTGCAAAATTTCATGAAAATAAGCAAAATGGTTGCAGAGATGATTGTCAAGAAAAGAATGAAACCCTCCCGATTAGAGGAGGGTTTTGTGCTTATTTATTTTGTACTTTCTGTCCACTAGCAACCCTCAACTCATCTGCCAGTTGCCCGATCCTCACAGCATCATCCTTCATACCCATTTGATTGTAAAAAGCCCATTGTCCTTGTAAATGGCTGATAATTTCATTCGCTACCTCTGGTTTCATTTGAACCTCTCCTTTTGATTTAATTAATGCTACAAAGTCTCTCCAGCCATTGGGACGCGCTCTTAAAACGTGAGGGCAGTTCTTCCCACTCCAATCCCAATGTTGCTTAACTCTATCAATTCCAAGATTGAACTGCTTTAGTAGATCAGCAGCCAGTTGAGCAGCTAAGTCCTCTGCTTTTCGGATATCTCCGTCAATGTTCTCACAAATTTCAATTCCAATAGATGATGAGTTACCAGGGCCATTACCATCACCGCAATGCCATGCCATTTCATCTAACGGCAGATGCTGAATGATGCGTTTATCATCTACAGTGAAATGCCAAGATGCTTGTCTTTGTTCAGCCGCATCACCTTTGATGTATTTAGCATGAGAAAGAGCATCAGCGCCTTTTCCTGCATTGCCTGTATTATGAATCGTGATGTATTTCGGAATCATTTTACGCCCCGGACGGTTCTTTTGCCCTGCTGGAACAAAATCTTGTATAGTCTGCATTACTCCACTTCTCCCTTCTGAAACGAATTCTTAACTCCCGAATGAATTCCGATAGCAGCCGTCGCCTCAATAAAAGCCATCTTGCCAGCTTCGAGTAAATCTCCCCCGAACAGCAAAGCATTGATCGCATTATAAGCAACTGCCATGACAACAATAGCAAGAGGAATGTAATCATTTGGGAACCAACTCCGCGTTTTAAGCCATGCTCCTGACGCCATTACTACTGCAATTACTAAACCAATCTCTATCATCATTAGCCCACCTTTTCTTTTAGTTCTTGTAATTCGTTTTCTAAGCCGTTTAGACTGCGTTCAATCTGCTGTAATGTACCTGTATTTCGTTCCAGTTGGATTACCATTCGTTCGTTATGGTCCATAAGCTTTGTTTCGCGTTCCTCGGCCTGTTTTACCAATCTTGTTTCCCGTTCCCTTCCCTCTTTTTTTGTAGAAAACAATAGCCATACAAATAAAAGCGCAAATGGTCCTTGTGTTAATAAAGAATTAAAAATTTGCTCCTCCATGCTTCCCTCTCCTTATCACCCCCTTGGGGCAAATAAAATAGGGAGCCAAAGCTCCCATTAAAAAACGCCCTCTCCAGATCGGAAAAGGCGCTTACTTTTCAGTTAGTAGTTGTTCGACTTCGGGGCGTATACAACTAGGTACTTCTTCCAGCGCCTTCACCCCATCGTTTATTAAATCACAGTAGATTTTTGCAATATATTTCAATTATTCCACGTCCTTTCCTGTAGTAGATTGTGCAAGGAATTGCTCATATAAATCAGTGATCGCAAGCTGTAACATCTGTTTGTCCTGTTTTAACTGTAATATCTCTTCATCTTGTGTAAGTGGTCGATCAACGTATTCCCAGAATTGCTCCTTAGTTTTCGGATTTACACAATGTACTTCCCTTTTTCCAATTTGTTTTTCTGCTGAGGGTACAAGCAGATCACTAACTATTACGGAATTCTCAAAGCTATCAGGTGTTATTCCTGTGTTATCAGGATGATCTAGGTTATAAATTTCCTGTACAGTCAACTTTTCTTCTGATTGTTTACTACCAACAAGTAAATACAAATAAATTCCCTCCTTTATACTTCTCCAAATGCTCCATATCGTCCCGGTGTACAAGCGCACTTACCGCCGTTTAAAGAGCCTATGTTAAGATTCTTTTCCAAAATAAGTGAAAGATCATTCTTAGAGTTTTTTCGAACTTTTCCTACTCCTACCGTATAAACTCCATTCTCTCGGTCACAATATATAGAATCACCAAATGACGGGTCGCTACCTGTTTTAAATCTTTCGCCATTTATCCTTTGAACAACTTCAAGGTTCTTGGTGAGTTTAATCAATGAATCTTCCACTTCTCCCATTGTACCTGTTGAAAAGTAGTTTGCTATAGCTACAAAAACAAAATCCTTATCAACGTAAAGACACCCCCTAACATCTCGTTTATCAGATAATTTCACATTCTTTATTAACTTCCCTGTTTTATCATATTTTTCTATAGTTTCATCCCTCAAACGATATAAATTCCCGTCATTATCAATATCAATACTCCCGTAAGAATAACCATAAGATGTTGTTGGTACTTGGAAGGATAAAAGCTTGTTACCAGCAACATCAAATTTAGTCAATTCTCCCGGATTTATATGTGTGTAGATATTACCTTCATTGTCGTAACACATACCTCTGTTGACCATATATGGATTTCTTTTTGGAATCTCTACTATTTTTTTTGTTTCTCCGTTTTTAGACATAAAAAATAGCGCTACATTATCATATGCTCCGTAGTTAGATATAAAAGCGTAATCTCCGTTTTTACTTACAGCAATATCCGTAACATAAGAATTACTACTTCTAATAATCCCAAGGCTTTTATCGAAGATAGCATATCCTTTTGTATGTCCGTAATAAACATTTCCGTTAGGATCAGTTTCGAGGGTATTGCAAATTCCGTTTATATTAAAATTATAACGATTCTTTTCTGCACCATCGTAACTGAATTGCACCATCTCAAGGGGATAATTACTATTCCCCCCCCATCCTAGACCAGTATATAAATACTTTTCATAGTAAGAAATAAAATCTAACCACTTATCGGTGTAGACTCGTCCAATCCGATCCGTCCACTTCACTCCATCCCAAACACGAATTGCCTTAACTGTTTGTCCGTTAGCCAGTTGAATTTTAGCCATAGTCTCACCTCAAATTACGATCCAAATGTCATTTTTATTTGGGTTAGATGGAGCTGTTGTTGATACTGTAATACGCATATTGCCTTTCACGTGGTCAGCGTGTGGCGCACCTTTCGCTTCGTGTACGGAAACTTTATTTTGCGCTCCTGCTGGAGTTTCTGCCCCTATACCTTCTGGTGTGAGCTTCTTTTGTATATTGTCTACAGCCGTGTGAGCATCCCCGATTCCCTTTTCTATTCGGTTCATGTCCTTCTCTGTAACGATCTCATCGTATTTCCAATCTGTTTTTGCATTAAACATGTATCACCCCTCCTTAATCGTAATTGTGTGTTTAATAATCGTTTCTGAATTGATAGGAACATAGACTACGCTGGAACTAACTACGGTTGATTCGGAATCGCGAATCTCAATTAGATTGATCAATTGAACATCAGAAGGGCTTACTGAAAACTCTACGAACAAAAGGTTTTTATCTTGCGTTACCGTAAAGCCTGTAACTTCAAATGAACCATTAAGCGTTATTTTCTTTAGCTTGCCCTTTACAAAATTCGTTGTATCTAGTATCAAATCATTGGTTATCATCTCTTATCGCCTCCGCAAATGGAGTGGAACCTACTTGCCATTTTGTTGAAAGTTTTGTGAGTCGGTTTAGAGGAAGCTGAATCACTTCTTTTTCATCTAGTGCCTCTGCAAACGGTGTCCGGCCTAGCCTCCATGTAGTAGAAAGTCTTGTTTGACGAACAATCGTTTGTTTAATGATCTTTTCTGAAAGAGTGATACTTTCTCTAATTTGTGTTCGCTGCTGATACACTAGATTAGCTGGAATCGTTGTCCGAACTGTATGCTCCACTTCTCGGAAAGCTGGTGCATTTTCGATTTCAGCGTTAACACTAAGAATGAAATTGAGGATATCAATCTCAACCGTTACCCTTCCTTTGCCGAGTAAACGGTCTAATTGATGCTGTAGCCAACTCTCTGTAAATGGCGGTTTGATAGATTTTCGATTCTTTAGCCTCATCCTACGGAACTCCAGTGTCTCATCACTTCTTGGTTTAATCCGTAGCATTCTCTCACGGCGAGCTATGCCCTTTTCGCTTGCTGTTTCGATGAATTGGTCTGCTAACTCTTGTTCAACAGCTTTGGCTACCATATCGACAGCAAGAGAGGCTGCACGTGTATATTCTTGCATTTCGAGAATGTCATGATAGTACGGGGGAAGATATTTCATTAATTCATTAGACAATCGTCACCGCCCCCATATACGGCGCTTCTTCCGTGTCTAACTCCAGATTTCCAGAGGAACCGTTTAATGTAGAATCCATTACGTCTAATACCCCTGCAATAGAAAGAAACCGTGACTCGATCTGACTGATACGAACAACGGTTTTCTTTGTATTTTTCCATGCCTTACGTAGCTCTAGGAGATAATCGGAATAGACCTTTTCGACATCGCCTTTTATTTGATCTGGATGCATGTCAGCCTCCAAGATTAGTTTAGTACGTAGGTCTATCGTTTTCTTTTTGTTGCCCACTATCGTAACCCGATGCCCCATAGGAGCTAATCCTAAGCCAAGACCACTATTCACTACTGGATCAACAAAGGTTTGGACATCATCCACCAACTTTTGTGACGGCGGATTGTAGTCACTACCTATAATGGTACATTTGACTGTGCCTCCACCTTTCCAAGCAGGCGTGACTTGTACACCCCCAACACCTGGTATGTTTCCTACCTTTTCTTTGTAATCTGCAATGTTGCCTCCGAACGGCTTACTTTCTTGTGCATCAAAATATCTTTTTCGTAGCGATTCATTGTCTTCCTCATCGGCCCCAGGTATTAAAACATCTGTGATTTCTCCTTTTCCTAGTCCCTCAATGTATTCGATTGGAATAAGGGAACCAAATACCATGTTTCCAGCCGAACCAGATGTCTCACACTCTAAGAGAAATTCACCTGCTGCTAGTCGTTCTAATGCAATAAAATTCAAGTCTTCATGCGAATATCTACTTCTGAGTGGAATATCAAACAATCTGCCTTCTTGGTCGTAGAATACACCCTTACGCTTTGCATTCGTTGCCAGACGCCTTTCAATTCCATCTTCTTCTGTCCTTCGATCCAAATATTCTCCTGTCGCGGTGTCAGCATAGTACAGATTTTCGTTTATCTCTTGTTCAGTTTGTATCTTGATAATAGCTAAAGCTACAGAAGAAAGCGCATCATAGATCACACTACTATCAGGTCTTTTGTCTACATCATCACGTACCTGATCAAGCATGAATTGGAATAAAGACTCAAATGTCCATTTCATCGCGCCACCTGCTTTGTCTCTTTAAAATCACCATACTTAGATACGACAACAAACTCAGTTAAAGACGTGTCTCCTTCTATCGTGATTTTAAAGTCTGTCACATCAAGGATACGGTCATCTTGCAAAAGAGCCTCCCTGACACACCGTTGTATCTCAGAACGAAAAATAGCCTCATCCTCCATGCTTTGGGACTCGAATCCGTAGTCATGAGAGTAAATGAGGTATTCAAAGCGAATGGTAGAAAGTATTTTAAATACAGCCTGTTTAACCGCGTCCAGACCGTCTACAAAGCCGACTATGCGTTTATTTACAAGGTCTAGCTTATATGTTTTACTCGGTTGTTCCACCTCTTCCAAAGTGACTGAATCAATTGTAGAGCCTTGTGGCAGAATCATGTGGCCACCACCCGATCCAGTACAACATAACTGTTTCCACCTTGTACACGCATGAGTAAGACCGTATCACCGACTTTAAAAGCACGCCGAATAATTAATTTCTCTGGTAAAGCTACACCTGTGTTCTTATTGACCGTACCAGTTGGTGTTACATCGGTGTAGGTATGGGTGTGGCTTAGATCAACTTCATATAAGGTAAGCCGTTCTGGAATGACTAGAAACTCCTCTGTCAGTGTGAATCGTTGATCGACGTTGACCTCTAAAGGTTTATCGCTGGTCACGGTCCCGTAAAAAATAGCCACCCGATTACTTGCTTCATCAACCCCTACGACTATTTGTTTAATTGCTTCTAGCATGCTTTTACACCACCTTTAGATCGACTGTCATCGTGTGTTCTGAGCCATCAAATTTATGAGTACATTCGTCCACAAGAAAAGGCTGGTTAATCCCTAGTCTCTCAATGGAAACTGGAACAAAACAGCCTGCTCTTACTCGGATATCGCCAATAGCAGTAAGCGATAATCTCTGTGTCTCTTTGTTTTTTACAGCAATTAATGTATCAAGTAGTTGCTTGATCTGTGCTTTCGTCATGCCCTCATCCACTTTTTCAAACAACTGCAAACGTCCCCATTTGGCGATATTTGCTGAGTCTTGGGCAATGTATACATCTCGCTTCTTTGTTTTCTTATTGTCCTGCACAATCTTTACTCTGTTATACGTGTCCGAATCAATATTCCGATCTATGGCATAATCGGTCATTAAGCTATCATCACCTAAGTAAAAATCAAGCAGCATCTTAGTGGAGTCTTTCAGGACCAACTTGCCAAAATCATCATAGAACACAAGGTTTCTTCCGTTGGCAACGATAGATAAATCCAACGCTTTCCAAATGATATCTAGTAGTTTTTGGTTATCCTCAATCATAGTAGGTATCTTGTGACCACTGTTTTCAAGCTCCCCTACTTTTAGGCCCACATCTTCTGTAATCTGCTTAATAATTTCTGTTGCTGTTTTCTTTGCAAATACATAGGTATCATTCGTTAGCAAATACCTGAGCTGGTCATAAGCAGTTACCTTTACATCCTCATCCATTCCACCAATGACAGAGAAAACATAACCGTAAAAAACGTTCGTTCCATCTTTCATAAAGCGTACGATATCGCCATTCTGTACAGTGAATGAAGTTTTATCCTGATAGATACCTCGATCGACAAAAGAAAAAGACAAGCTAGAGGGTTTCCCGATTCTACTTGTCTTCCATGTGATATCAGTTGTAATGTCTGTTATGTCCCAAACATTTCCCTTCTTGTTATCAATTAATAATTCCAATCGGTACTCCCCTCCTATTTAGGCATTTTAAGTACTGTTCCAACTTTTAATTTCTTTACCTGTGCATCAGTTAACCCATTTAGTTTTTGGATTTCCTTGTATCTAGCGCCATTACCGTATGTCTTCTTTGCAATGGACCATAAATCATCACCAGCGACTATTTTGTGTGTCTTAGGTGGCTGTCGATCAGAAGGACGTGGAGCAGATTTCTTTTGTACAACTTTCTTTTTAGGATCTGCTAGATCGCTTAATACCTTTGCTTGCTTGGCTCCATAGAACAGGTACTTTTTTAATGTGATACTAAATTCTATGTCTCCACCTGTGCCAGCTACCTCTTTCCAATCAAATGATTCAATTGAAACGGCCTCGTTAATGTCAAAGCTTTCTCCAGTGTATATAAATCGGACTGGTTTTTTCGTTTTGCTCCACGTCTCAATGTACTTTACATATTGAGCTGGCGATAACAAATTATCCGGATAGACAACCCACGGATAGGCTTGATTCGGAAACTCGCTGCTAAATTTATAAACGGTGAGCTTAGGGTCTTTAATCACGTTGATTTCACCTAATCCCACCGTCGTATAAGTTTTGCTGTTATTACCATCGCTAATCTCTATGCTCTCAGGAAGTATAGGGAAAGCAATTACTTCTGCCCGATTATTGAAGCTAAGGCTCATCAGTTCTTTAGGCATGGTTATATACTCCTTTCGCTGAGTTAGCTACATCCGTTTGTAGTTTCTTAGTGATCTCAGCGACAACCGTATCAATGTCAGCGCCTTTGTTGATGTCTCCTGTCTGAACCTGCACGGTAGGTGTCAGAGTAACGAAATTCTGTATATTCTTCATCTCAGCTAATTCACGCATCATTTTCAGGTCTTCATTTGAGATGTCTACTTTGTCTTTGATTTTCCCTACTTCATCGACTCTACCAATATTATTGATTTTCCCGTTTACGTTTGGATTGAATGGATTATTAGTTTTAGCCGTTAAGTTAAATCCTTTGTAATAACCTTCTCCGAAAGCTTGGTTTAAGTTTTTCTCTGCCATACGATACTTGGATAGATCAACAACATTTCTATCAGTAGTAGGTCGTTCTATCATATCCATCATAGATTTGATGTTGTTGCTAACGGCATGAATGTTGTTTTCATCAAACAACTTGGCCCCTTTAAAATCGGTCCCAAACATTTCATTTGTTTTTTGAGCAAGCCAGTTGAACCCTTCAAGCGTTTTGTTTATTGATCGAAGAATGGCCTTCATAAAGTTTCCTGCAAAATCTTCTGCTGCACGCGACATATTGTACATATGCCCCCCGAAGAGGACAGCCATATCATAGAACAACTTTTGAACGGCATACACAGGATCAATAAACACGTTCACAAAGAATTCAGCAAAGGCTAAAACTCGATTCCACAGGAAAGCAATACCGTTATAAACCGAAGCGAAGAAAGTATAAAAGAGACCTACCGCAAAACCTACAACCTCTTCAGTAGTCACACCAAAATATCTAAGTGTACCAATTAATGACACTACTGCGATTGCTACCAATACAATAGGCCAGTGAGCTATAGCCCACGCTGCTCCTGAGGCTAATATAGGTGCCACCATACCCCATAAAGCCATCGTTAACGAACCTACCTTAACAAGTAGTGCTGGTAAATAAGCTGTTGATAAAATTAAGAAGAAAGCAAGTATCTCAGGGTAATACCTATCAATCACACTCCACAGCCATAAGGCTCCATCTACTACAGCCGCAAAAGCTGTAGCAACAACCGTCAAGCCTTTACTAAGCAACACAAAAAAGCTCATGAACTTCTCTGATTCAAAAGCTTTGTTTAGTGTAGTAATCATTGGCATTAGAGCTGTTACGGCTCCTTTACCAGCATCCGCAAACAAAGACTTCATTCGATTCAACATAATCTCCCATTGTTTTAAGGGAGAATTGAGCATCTCCTCAAAGGCTTTTTTACCCATGTTCTGTTTGTCTAACAGTAATTTGAACGCTTTAATAAATCCCTGAACATCACCTTTTTTACCTAGTTCATCAATCTTAAAATCTCTTATATTCTTTTTACCAATATTAAATCGTTCAGAAAGGCTGACAATATCACCACTTAAAGCCTCTTTTAACGAGAAGAACGCCCCTTGAATGCCTTGTCCTGTATTATCAAAAGCAGCCAATTGTTTAGCCATCATATTCAGGTCTTTTAATTGCCCTATATCAGTAGTTACAGAGATATTACCTAAAGCTCCTTGCATATACTCCGCAACATCCGCGCCAGCTCTTAAAGCATCAGCTTTAAACTCTTCAAACATCCTTGTTCCTAATGCATGATTACCTGTACGAGCCTTAAACATATCAAGGTATGTTTGTTGCTTCATAGCCTCACCAACAGTAACTCCACCCAATTGAGCTAGAGCGTGAATACCTAAATAAGCTGACGCAACACCTTTTAAGGTAGTAATTAACCTATTTCCTATTCCTGCTGTGCCTCCTAATGAATTTCTCAAATGTTCTTGATCTGATACAGCGCGTCTTGTAGCACTTGCTAATTCCACTTCTGCGCTTGCTAGTTTTCTTGTAACCGCATCAAGCGTTTTGATAGCAGAGGTATCTGCATTTGTAGTTACAGCCATTTGTCGCATTACACCAATAGTCATGTTCATGGCTTGAGTTATTTGTCGTAGGGGACCTGAAAAGCCATCGAATAATTTTAAGCTAGAACTTATTGTAGCCATGTTATCTCCCCAATCAAAAAAGCACCCAAAAGGGTGCTAGTTAAGGTACAAAAAATTCATCTATTGTTTTTTCTGCTTTCAAATCCCATATATAAATACTGGAATCACCTGGAGCATATCCACCACTTGGATCAATCTTCCCTAAATTAGGCTTGGTTCCCTTTTTGACATTTTGATCTTTATTAAAGAAATGAACCACACCAAGCTTGTCTCCATATTTTGATTTTAGTTCTTTAATAATTGCAGTTGTGCTTGCTTTGTCTACTACATCAGTTTGGATAAACAACATATTTTGTTTTTCTAGGTTGTAAATCACTTCATACTTAACATCTGACTTTTCGACATTTACATCAGAAAGTTTACCGACAGCCTTTATGTTCAGGTCTAACTTGTCTTCGTGTATCTGTTTTGTGACTTGAATCCGTCTTTCCGTTGCGTCTTTTCTCAAATCGGATACTTCATATTCATAGACCTCAGGAGACCCCTCAAAATTACCCGATATTTGTACTTTACCAGTAAAAGCCTTATCACTTTCGTTTCGAATTACCCATTCTATCTGGCCAACGTTATTCACTTTATCGTTGTTTAAAATCTTTGCTTCCACCTTGATAGCATGTGTTGCATCAACTTCCCCCTCAGCATTAACGCAAGCTGTTGTGAGAGCTGAGACACCTGCAACAATTAGAGACAACACAAGTTTTTTTGTTGTACTCTCCCTTTTAATAGACATGAAGAAACCCCTTTCATGTGTTTTATACAAGTTTAACACGACTAAAAGGGGTTTGGCAGGATATGGGCGATTTATTTATTAATTCATATTTTCCATTGCCTTTTTTGCCTTTTTCTCTTCTTCTAGTCGAATCTTAACAAAAGCATATATAGCAGCTTTCCATTTTGGCGGATATTCCGATAATTCCCAAGGCATTATCCTATGTTTGTGGAAGACGTAGTAGGCTATATTCCACCATGCATCGCCTTCCTCGACTAGTTTTTTATTTCTTCTGCCATCTCGTCTACTTCTTTATCGTAGCCATTGATATCTGTTACTACAGCCGCAAGCTGATTGTACTCACCATCACCCATTTTAGTTTTCATAGCTACTAAAAGATTATCCGCCCCTATTACTCCCCAATTGTCCTGTAACTCCTTATTCTTGAAATCAGGATTCACCGTTGACTCAATGATCATCTTAGCCACAAAAGCATTATGATCTGTATAGACCTGTTTAGATCCTTTATAGTGGGTAACTTTACGACAACTTTTACGGAGTTCCTCCCCTTTTGCCGCGCTGATTGGTTTGAACTGCATTTTCTTTTCTTTCCCTGCAATTTTCACCACACGTTCAACTACTTCTGCATCCTCGAACTCATCCATAAAGAAATCTTGAAAACTCATATTATATTCCCCTCTCAAATTGCTTATTTAAAATGCATACAAAAAAGACGCTCTAAATTAAAAGGGCGCCTTTTTGTAAAATCATGTTATAATTTTCCACAAGTACATAGACTCGACTCTCTCAAGGGTGGTCGACTCACCTCGCTTTACCCCAGCAATAGGGAAAGGGGGTGAGAACATGGAGGTATATCAAGCTTTGACTTTAATGCTCATGTTTGGCATGTTCATTTTAGCTCTGCTTACCTACCTAAAAAAGAAATGACCTCCCTTGAGCCTAGACAACTCGGGAAGTCACCCTTGCAACATTAGATGAGTCGCCCCTTTGAGGGGACAGTCTCTTGTACACAAACCGTAGGTGTTACCAGCACCTGCGGTCTTTTTATTGTATGCGTATCCTGACGATTATAAACATGTTTAAAACAATTTAAAATAATTTAAAACATTTTTAAACATTCCTTGTTATCCCTATGATACACTACCCTTTTTAGCAACAGCAAGAGTTTAAAACATTTTTAAATAGAATTTTTATGATTAGACAAATACAATATAGTTCATTTCTTATATTTGTCTAACCTAATGTTGGTTTTGCGAAACTATCCAAAATGTCGGCACCTTGCCACGTGAAGCTTACTTCCTCGTCTAACTCCTCTGAATCAATATCAAGTTGTGCCATCGTAATAGAATCGATATTTACCCCTTTGATAACCACTGTTTGTTTACCGATAGAAGATGTTGAATCTTCATTAACAATCTGTACATCAAAGTACATATCTTTGCCCGTTTTCATATAGTCCAGCATCATCTGTCGGAAAAGGCTAGTGACGTAGTAGATCGTCATCGAACCCGTTCCCTTCCATCCTGTTGCCTTATGTTGTGTACCAAGATTTCCAAGTGTTTTGCCTTCTTTTTTTGTTTTCTCCATCTTGGCTTCAAACTTTTTGAGATAGAACATCTCTTCCACACGTCCATTGATAGTGGCGTAGGCACGACCACCTGCACCTGAAATAGTATCTTCGAATTTTAAGAATGACATTTATCGTACCACCGCCTCTAAGTAGTTTTTCTCCATAGCATCAACAGGTTGGATATATCCACTAGTTAGCAATGAGTCACTATCTTCACCCGGCAAAACAATAACGTCCTTTTGAGCATCAAAATTCTGGATAGCTCCCATTGCTTGATACTCCTCTGCTATCTTGATGCATTCTTTCTTGTAAAGATTGCGTCCATCATCGCTGCTATCGAACTTCCCTAAGTAATCACTATCAAAAGCACGGTTCCAATCCTTTACAACGCCATTTGTAGCACGAATAACACGGTTTTTACTGAAATGCTTACGTTTATCTGGGCTAAAGCTAGTAAACGTATTGATATCCTGTTCTACAACCACTTTGCTGTTGTGCAATTCAAATAAAAACTCCCCATTAAGGAGAGCTTTGGTGATCTGTGAATCATTCAGGCGACCATGTACGGCTACTGCATCATCGTAGGCCGTATGTGTAAGAGATTGGTTAGCGTTGGCTCCTGCTGTTGCACCTGCCACCCAAGCTGTTGCTTTTACTGCATCAATTACAGTGCCATTTGATAGTACAACGCCGTTCGATACGCTAATAACTGTTGGATCGTCAGCTAGTGTGTAGTTAGGGACCACGATTTGTATAAATCTGTTTTGTTGATTTGCCAAGCGTTTAGCAAAGGCAACGTAGACTGATTTAACCGTTGGATCATCGTAAGGAACAGCCATTGCATCAAAGTCATGTAGCTCAATAGCTTCTCGGTAGGACGTGTGGTTTACTCCTGTTTCTGTTCCGTCTGTACCGCCTGTTAATGGGATACCAGCGCTTGCGACAAGGGTGCCTGTACCGGAAAATGTTACAAATTTATTAGCTTTCAAGTCCTCAATTTTCTTAGCAAGCTGATTATCTACGATAGAACCAGCTACCAGAGTTTTTACAATGAAAGTTGTCTCATCATCAATGTTTTGCTCTACCACAACAGTGATGTCATTACCTCTAACCCCACCATATAGAGCTGTAACCGTTAAGTTATCACTTGTGGCCTGCGCTTTTGATCCTGTGTTAAGTCGGTACAACAGCAAGGTTTTAGCTCGCTTTAGAGCTTCCTGAACTAAAAGGATCTGAGGTTCGGAAATATCGTAACCTAACTTGTCTAGCGTGTTCTCTCCTGCCTGTATCTCAATAACTTCGCCGGATGGTCCCCAACTCAATGAAAGGGCCATTGTAACTGTTCCTCGGTCACTAATAGCACCTTGTGGTTTTGCCTCACTGACAACATTAACGTACGTATCAGGACGCACTTTGTTCTGAGCTATCCAATTTTGCATCATATCAACCAAACTCCTTTCTCGAAAAATCTAAGAGAATGTTGTCTACTTCTTCCCTCGTATAGGTGTTCTCTTTGTCTAATAGAGCAGAAATGATATCTTTCTGAACCTCTGTATACCGATCAGAACCGATAAACTGTTCTTTCTTAAACCGTGGTGCTTCGCTATTTTTCTTACTCATACTTTAACCCCCTTTCAATCCAGTTCCTTTGCATCTTAGGAACCGTAGGTTTTGGGCGTACAACATGAAAGTTGTAATCAACAAAAAAATGCAACACATCATCTACAATCGTGTGTCGCATCTTAATCCCTCGAATGGGCTTGCCTTTTAGATCAATCAATTCCAATACCTCTATCAGCCTCTCAGCGATCTCGTAGCGCTCTGAATTAGATGAGGTAAAGTAATGGATGTCAAACGGGTGAAAACGCTTGTAACGCCTGTCTAGCTCTTTATCCTGACTACCTTCTAACATGAGTACAAAAAAACAAGGCTCCTTAAAACCTTGTGGTAGTTGTTCTCCGTATACTTTAGCTGTTGGGTACGCTTTTTTGATTGCTGACATAACAGCGTTGCGGACATCATTAATCGTTATTTCAATTGGAATCACCTCTTCTAACTGGCCGTCCATTCATGATGTCGTTTATTAACTCAGCTTGGCGTTTTTCAAGATAGCGTGGTAACTCTTTTTCAATCTCTTTCATGGAAATGGTCATCATGAATCGACCTTCTACCCATCCGCCTTTTTCACCAACCTGCATTCCAGTCTTGGCTGCTGGATCATAGACAAATTGGTTACCTTCCCATCTACCAGGTACCCAGTGTGAGCGAAAACCATATTCCACGAATGATGCATAATCAAGGTTAGAAAAGATTTCAACCATATAATTATTACCATGCTTTTCAATCTTCCCTACTCTCCAGCTTTTTTTCAAATCACCAGTAGGCCCAACTATTGTGCGTTTTTTTATCTTCCGTTCAGCTCTATACGCCATTTCCATAAGAAATTCTCGGATGAATCGTTCTATTACCCGTTCATCATTCGCCTTTTGAAAAGCCTTTGCCAAACGCTCAAAACCCCCCATATCAAAGCTTCCTGCCATTATGCTTTCTCCTTGCGTTGAATGCTAATCTCTTGATGAGTAGGATAAGGGAATGGTTCGCCTGCTGTATAAGTTCGTGTAACTCCTCTGCCTGTAACCTCTATCTCGTCACCTTGCAAAATTACAACATCTGGTGAGATAAAGAGTTTTGTTTCATACACAACTTGGTTTACTGTGGCTGTCTGTCCATTTGTTCCAAGGGCTTTCTGGGAGAGTCGGCAAGGCTGATCTTCATAGATGGTAGTGGGTTCAACTTTTGTCTCACCCCAAGGCGTTTCGGTTTCTATTACCCGTTTAACAGTAGCCTTGTCCTCATACATACGTTCTAACGCCATTCGATGCTTTGCGTAGTTCATTACCACACCAACTTTCGATATCGGTTCAGATCCACTCGATAATTTAAAACTACTGACTCTATTACATTTTTTGAGGTACTTGTTACCCCCTCACTTTTACCTGGAGAGTTTGAAGTATCGCCAATCTTGATTGACTCACTAATAGCAGTTGCGGCATCCACTTCACTGACTGTTGCTTGTTCAATCCTCAATGCGTCAATGACCATAGAAGCCCATACAAACTGTAGAGCTTCTGGTACCTCAGAAATGTGACAGTAATGAAGAATACGCTTTTCTATCTCATGGATATAAGATTTAATCAGTAAATCAAGATTATCGTTCGATAGGTTCATTCTAAGTTTTATTAGAGCTAGTACATCATCATTCATTAGATTCAGCACCTTTGATAACAGCAAGGATATCGTCTTTTTTAGTTGCTTCGCCTAGATCAATATCATGTTGTATCGCGTATTCTTTCAACTCAGCTACAGTCATTTTGTCTATAGATTTCTCTTCTAAAGGGTACGTCTCTGGTTCTTGTGATTCCTCACTTATTTGTGGGACAACTAACTCTTCAATCCCCCTCAAATGTTCTTCTTCTATTTCAAACACTTCCCCCACCCGATATGTGTTATGGTTGTATCGGATGGGGATATCCAAAACTTTTACTTTCACCTTGAAACACCACCTTATCCTGTAATTGGTTGTGCTTGGAACACCTCATCAGCAGCAGGAAATGAAGGTAAAGCAGTTGCAACAGCTTTTGTCCAAGTGCTCACAGGGTCACGTCCTTCTTCATAAACCATCGCTAAGACATTGCCGATGGTGCTGATTTGTATACTAGGATCACGGGTAAGGCGAATCTCTTCTGCTGTTGGACCATAAATCGTTTCACCAAGCATGCCATCACCAAACATAACAAAACTGTTGTTCGGGAAGTAACGCAAGCGCTCATATGTGCCATCGGCTTTTTGTTTTCGGTAAACTTGGTCATACGTAGCAATAACCGGAAGTTCGTGTTGAGTCATGAATGCATTCAGGTCTGCCCGTGTTGGTACGCGCATAGAGTCACGTCCATATAGCGCACCAATGATCTTCGGATGACGCAATAAAGCATTCAATATGGCACGAGATGTTAAAGCGCGAGTTGGTTTCGTATCTAAAGTATCTGACCAACGTTCTAAGTCACCGATTGGATCGCTGTTAGCATTTGTCCACACGTTGTCACCTGCTAAAGCTTCCTTGTGTTCCGATGGTACCCCGTACTTTATTACTCCGTTGAGGTTGTTCTCTGTAAGTGTAACTGTGCCTTTCGCTAAAACCTCCATTCGCATAGCTTCAACTCTGGCTTTTACACCTTGTACTAAAACATCAATGTCGTTGAAAACCTCTTGCATCAAGTATTGTTGCTCGGCGGTATTACGTGGGCTTTCCAATGCAATGATGTCTTTTTCTTTTAACGGTAGCTTACGTTTAATTAGCGCAAGTTCTAACGCCTGTTTACTTGCTTCACGGCTACCAATTTCAGCCTCAGAATCAAACGCATGCACACTTGCTACAACTGGGATTTTCCCTGCTCCTTTGATCTGATCAAACTCCAAACTTTGACGTTTCACTTCTGGAAAGAGCGTTTCACCTAGTAAGGCTGGATACTCTCGATTTTGAAGGTAATTCAGAATATCGCGTTGATTAAATAATTCAAGTACATTTGCCATAATTTATATTCCTCCCTAAACGATTGTTTTAAATGAGATATTTTTCATTGCTGTTTTTGCTTCTGCTGTAGGAGCATTTGGTAAGCGAGCCTCCAGAATCCAAGCATCCACCAGAATAGGCGCTGGCTGTGGACCTTCCGTAACATCAGCATCTACCAAGAGAATACCGATGGCTTTATCATCATTGCTCGGATAAACCGTTCCAGCAGGCACAATTTTTCGACCTTCTTTATTCGGAGCAACATCTTTATCTGAAACTTGATAGGTGAAACTGGTATATTTCTGGCTTGCAAGGAAGTTGATTTCCTCTCTTTTTCCGTAATCCTTAACATATGGCATTTAAAACTCCCCTTTCTAACCCCAAATATTGTTTTCTGATGGTTTGCCAGCTTGGTTCGCTTGTTTAGCAAAATTGGCTCCAACGCTATTTGTAGTACGGTCTGTTTGTCGACCACTACCGTCTACTGGTGTAGCTCCTTTGAAAGTCGTTTTGGATTCCCTTTCCTGTTTTTCGACAAACAAAAAAGCCTTGCTCTCACGCAACGCCTTAACTTGATCATCAAGACCGCCTTTTAAGGTTCCATCTTCATTGATCTCAATTTTTGATTTGTCCAATAAACTAGCAATTAGGTCAGGGTCGTGTGCTTCTCCTGTAAGAGCCAGCTTGATAGCCGTAGACACCTGCATATCCTTGAGTTTAGTTTCGTATTCTTCCCCTTTCGTCTTATTCTCTGCTTGCAACGTCTCAATCTGCTTCTTCAAGTCCTCATTGTCACCTGTGTTCTTCTTCAGTTCTGTAAGTTGCTTGTCACGATCCTTGATCTGGCCTTCTAATTCTTTCTTAGTATCGTTGATCTCATCAAACCGATGTTTTGGTACATATCCCTTGTAATTTTCCTCTACACTCCCTGTAATCTTCTCGATACGTTCCTCTGGAGCACCTAACTCTTGAAGCAACTTTTTCAACCAATCCATGATATTCACCCTTTCATCTTCGCTTTGTAACCCGGTCGCGTCCGGTGATGTCCTGTTTTTTTACGCCGACAGTACCGAAACGGCTTATTTATGCAACGTATTTTTCTTCCCACTGTCCATATGTCATATCAGCAGGAACATAATACACATTGCCTTTGTTATCTCTTGCGATACGTTCACCTACGTCAATTTCATCCTCAAAGTAAGGAACAACAGTTGTTCGACAGTTCGGATGGAACGGGGGGTAAGTAACCCCAACCTCTTGTTCACTCAGTTTGAACACTTTTCCATCAAGACTCCGGCAAATTCTACTTGTTCTCCCATCTAAAGAGGCTAAAATCTCATACTTTCTAACCACTCCACTTGCCTTATAACCATCCATAGTAGCTTGATGGGTGATATAGCTGCTCTCGGTTCTCATAATTCTTGCTGCATGGGAATAGGAAACGTTCATTCGTTCTGACAATGCTTTTGCTGTTTTATCGGAACTATCTCCACGGATGAACGATTGAGAAAGCAGTGTTTGAACCTCAGATAGCAATTTATCTCGATTGCTCCAGATACGTTCGCTGTAGTTGCCATCTTTCCAATTTATTTGTAGCGTTTTCTCTAGTGATTCTTTGTCCACTCGAGCAAAAGAAACACCTACACCTGTACCTTTTTGAATCTCGAATACAGTTCGATAATAAGTGTCCGTGTAGTTGCTCATCAGGAGTCCTTTGGTACCCCTCTCTTGCTTTGCAGTCAACTCCTCGACTGATTGCCTTATCTGAACTAAAAGTGCCTCTAAACGGCTTACACGAGTTTTGTAGTAGACGTTATTTAGTTCCTTTGTCCAACGACCATCTAAGTTTCCCTTAGCTCTTGCTGTAAACTCTTCTAGCGTCATTTTGAACTCTTTCATTTCACTACCTGTAAGTAATTTACGGGCATCTGCTAGATCAATTTCATTGTTGTTTGCAAAGCGTTGATAGAATACCTCAATCTCTCGCTTAATACTTGCTATAGCTCGGTCATACTCTTTTCTAAGTTGCTCGGCATATTTGTCAGCCTCATCAAAGGACATCTGTGCTACCTGCTCACTACGCTTTTGCCAATAGTTACGTGGTGGCTGTTTACACTTTTTCATTCAGGCTCTTCCTTAGGATCGAAACCAGCGTATGGATCTGATTGTGAAACCATGTCCTCACGCTCTTTCTTTTTCCTCGCAATCTCGTCTTGTGCATTGGTTGTCCACGGGTGGTTAGCGACAATTGTCTCGTCAGATATGATGCCCACACTATCCTTTGCATTTGTAATCGCATCCGTTTCGTTGATTAAAATGTCTCGGTTGAAAATAAACTCAACTGTTTCATTGCTAAAATCTTGTTGAGTTGTGTTAACTATGTGTTGATCAATGAACCAGCGTAGATGCTCCATTGAAGCTTGGAACTCTGTTTCAATCATGTTGGCATCCATATCCAAATCAGCATAAAGAAACTTTAATGCGATACCTGAAGGGTCATTTCCAAAGTTACTAGCCTGCGTATCAACCCCACGTCCGAACTCATAGATATCCTTTCTGTTCATCTCTACATGAGTTTTAAAGGCTTCTGTATCAATCGGCAAGCTAATGGTATCTACTCCACCTTCTCCTGTTACTTTAACGGCGCGGTAAGCAGCTAGATTGTATCGGAACTCTCCTAAGTTGGTACCATCATAGTCTTTTAACACATAAATACTGTTCGGCATATCTTCTAAGTTGTTAGCGTTATCCGATTTACGATAGTCATAGTCGTTAATGAGCGATTGAATAAACTTGATTAAAGGTATTTCCTCATCGTTATACTTGAAGCAGATGAACGGTACTCGCTCCCAGTTCAGGCCTTGTTCCTTGCCTGCTACATCCATAACAGCAAAATGACTACCTTCGTCACCTATTTCTACATCTGGTATGAGTTGTCCATCATGCACATAGCGTTTAACACCCTGAGTGTCCCAGTATTCAACTTTTTTGATAGTCTTCTTCTCTCTACCCTTATACGTTTCAACCTCGTATACACGGATAACAGCGTCCAACTCAGTGTGTGCGCTATCTTTCCACATAGGAATGACTTCTTCACTAGGAATACGTTTGAATGATAACTCTCCTGCCTCGTTGTAATAGACCTGGAGCCACGCTTTTCCCTTGTTGATTGATTCCTTACCAACGTTTTTGAGAGTGCGCAAAAAAGCCTTGCCGATGTAATCACCTAGCAAGGTTTGGTATCTGTCGTTATTCGTTTGTACACTCATAGGTTTAGAAAGCAGATAGCCAACCTTTTGATCTGCTAGTTTCCTTGCGAAGTTGTGTACAAGCTTATTGTTAGCTAGGTTCTTATCTTCTACCTTACCACCATCGCCAATTACTTCACGTTTCCTGTTTAAAATCTCACTGTCACCGCGATAGTATTTATCGCCCTTGATCATAAGCTCACGGACTTCTGATGCTTCCCATTCATCAACTTCACGTTGGATAAACTCTTCTAATGTCATGCCTGACTTAGCTCCATCGGCAATTATTTTGTTAATCCGATCTGTTTCGGTGAAAATCATATGGCCCTCCTTTCTAGTCAAATGAAACCGATCCACCTTTTAAGTCTGATACCTCGTAATCATCTAGCGCATACCAAATAGCCGATAACGTATGAGGGTCAATCGTGAACTCATCTTCAAGTAGTTCCCCTTGTTTATCGACTGCAAATGTTAGCTCCTTCAATTCCTCTATGGTGTTTGGGCATTGATCAGAACAAACGATCTTTTTAAAACGTTTGATCTTCTTTGTGTACTGTTCACGGGAGCCTTGGAACTTTTTAGCTGCCCTCATGTTGAACCCTTTTTGACGGAAGAAACTAATGGTTTTTGGCTCGGCGCTATCAGCCTTGATAAGCTCACCAGAACGTCTAAACTCATCTATTTCCTCTGCTGTCTTATCATCTGTCATTTTATTTTTGTAATACTCCCAGTAGATATAAAGAATCTTCTCTCCATGATCCACTGCAAGCCGTAGCAGGGCATTGTAGGATGTTTGAAATCCAAAGTCCATCCCTGCACGCATAATCGGTCTTCTGATCCTCTCTATAGCTTGCATAACTTCGCCGTGTGGACGTGATTGGAACTGAGGGAATACAACTACACCGTTAACTCCAAACTGTCCTTTACGAGCGACTCTGTACAAATCAGGGTCATGTATTTTTAACTCTTCTAGCTGTTCAATATAACTGGCTGGCAGAAATAAGTTATCATCAGCAGTTGAGTGATGATAATACGTGTTTTTTATCATGAGAATACGATCTCTGTACAAATCCTGGTCATCAAGTATAAAATACTTTTTCTTGGCATCTTTGAAAAAATACTTATAGCACCAATTCGCTGTACTCACTGGATTAGTAGATAACAACATATGCAGCGGAAGAGTTGGATGGCGCATACGTCCAGTCAATTCTTTAAAACCTTCATACTTGACCTCTGAGCACTCCTCTATCCAAATGATTGAAATATTGTTAATCGACTTCAGTTTAACTGGTTTATCCATTCCCTTGAATATTATCTTACTACCATTCGGGAATTTAACTTGCATCGGGGAACTCATCGGCTTTACTTTACCCTCTAACCCCAAATCCCCAACGATCTCTTCCAATAGCGAATATGTGGAATCTCGATGAGTGTCGTATACTTCCCGAACTACTAAGGCAGTCCGTTTCTCGTCCAACAATTTGAGTATCAATTTTAAAGCAACATGATAGCTCTTTGACGATCCATAGCCGCCTACAAGAAAGTAAAACTTATAATCCCAATCAAACAGAAAATCTTCAAAGTGTGGATTAACCTCTTTTTCTACCATTAACCCTCACCCTTTCGCTTGATGAGGATTTCAATAGGTTTATCATCATCTTTAGAAGTCTTTTGTTCCAGAACAGCTATTTCACCTTTCAACTTCTCAACACGCAAGCGTTGTTCTTCGGTCGCCAGTGAACTGTTAAGCATCTCTTCATACCGTTTAATCAAGCCTTGTAGAGTTGTCATAGCCCTTGATTGGGCGTTTAGGAATGCAGCCTGTTTATCCCAGGCATGTTGATACTCCCATTCTTCTTCTGTTCCAAACATACCTGGCTTATCTTTCTTTAAAACTCTTGTCTCATCGTCCTGATCTCGTACAAACATAATACGTTGCGCTCTCACAATCGCTGTGTACTGGATAACGATGTTTTCCCAAAGCATGTCGATAGAAGACTTGGTTTCTATCTCCAGCATGATATCTGCTGTTTCTTCTGGGAAGTATTTACGGAAGAAGCCGTGGGTTACAGCGTTGCTATTTCCTTTTGGAGCTGATCCTCCACGATTGCCTACGGCGTTTTTATTTCCCTCTGGCGCTCCAGCATTTGACTCACTTTTCATTGTAGTACTACATTGACCTGATTGTAGTACTACATTCCATTTGTCTCGGCTTTTCCAGTTGCTTATTGTTTTTTCTTTTTCGCCTAGTTGGTCAGCAAGCTCTCGATTGCTAATGTTTCCGCCACTTTCGAACCATAACTCCAAGGCTTTGTCGCGGTTTGGACTTCTTGCTTTTGCCATTACATGATCACCACCACCTATTGAGTTTGTTTTGCAAATACACTCTCATTTCCGACCACCTGATTAGATTTAGAGAGATTAACGTTTGCGAATTAGTCTAGGTTCCCAATTACCCATTTTCTCTCTCACTCGATTCATTCGTTCCTGCATTTCTTCAAATTCACATTCGAACTTTCCGATCTCTCTATTAAGTTCTTTCAATTTCTCTAACCCCTCAATATCAATACTAATTGTTGCTTTTGCTGTAGTGCTTGCCACATTAATCATCCTTTCTACGCATACCATTTACTTGCTTTTTCAAACACTTCAACACCTGATCCATAGCCAAGAGAACGGAGTAGATCACACATCAGTTCATCTGCTTTTTGATGTGCTATTTCCTCATCGTAGGAACCTTTTGGAAATATCTCTTTCATGCGCTTTTCAAATTCATCTGGAGTCATGTTCCTTATCCCTCCTGATTTTCACTTATATGAATTAAATAGATTAAAATTGGTAACCACCCTATTAGTAGCACCACCTTTTCTTTAAAAGAGAACTTAAAATCTGGTAGTAATGATGCTGGAATTAAGACCATACAACCAAGCATGAGGTAACACGATAGAAAAAAGAGAAACACTACTAAATCTTCAATCACCATTTACCCCCTCTGAATCTGGTTGATTAAGACGTTTCTCTAGCTTTAATTTAAGATCGTAATGACCTGAATCATCCTCATAGGTTGCAAATTCATAGTTTTGATAGTCAAGAGCGCTAATGATTAATTCAATTTCTTTATCGCTTAAAGAAACACTTTTCAATTCAGCACCTCCCTATCGTTTTACCCTTCTACATATAGGTGGCTTTTGCATGACAAAAAAGCCACTCATCAAGAGTGACTTCTTTTTTATGAAACATTTTTAAAGCAAAAATTCAGCCATACGTTTTTTAAATGGCTTTCTTAATATTCAACATATCCAAAACCGTGAATCGGAAAATCAGAGTTGTTTATAATATGGATATAGTAACTCCCAGGAGGAAGATTGGGAAATGTTATCTTAAAATCTCCTTCAATTGTAATTTGACCATATACCTCCTTAACGGATACTTCTCCATTAGGATTCATAAGCTTGTATGTCACCTTGGGGTACCCATCTCTCTTGCCATCCCCCCTCCATTGAAGAAGTGTAAAAGTAACATCAGTTGTTGAGCCCACCCAAAATTCTTTTGTTTTTGTTTCCCTCATAAGACGGCTCAACTCATAACTCATTCTTAATTCTTGTGTTGATGCAGTTTGAAGACTAACGCTCTTAGGTTTAACCTGCTGATTTTCACTTGCTGACACGCCAACAGAAAAAGTCGATAATCCAGCTACTAGAGCCATAGCTACTGCTGTAGATTTGAATAGTTTCACTACATTCAACTCCTGTTATTTTTTGTAATATATGTATTATATTATAATAAATTAAAAATATTTTGAATCATTTTTTGAAATTTATCTCTATTTATTCAAAAAATAATAAATATACGATTCTTTTATGATCAAAAAAGCCTATCCGACAAGGAATAGGCTTGAAACTACACGATTTGCAATTTTATTTTGTGCCCGTGTTACCAGTGTTTGAACACTACTTCTCGAAATACACAAAAATCTAGCCGTTTCCTCAAATGAAAATCCTTCACCGTGAGTTAGGATATAACACTCTTTTTCTCTTGGTGACAGGCAGCATAACGCGTCCTCTAGCTGTTCTTTTTCCCACTCTGTAAGATTACACGGACTGCCTGCCGTGCCTCTATAAACAAACGCCTGCATTCTTAATGGATCTACTAGTTTTTCTCTTTGATAGGCTGCTCTTCTCTCAATTCCACGTTTACTCTCTGGTCTACGTCCTGTTTCCAGCCATTCAATTACATACTCTACATCGCTAATCATTTCAGAGAGGTAGCGTCTTTCTGATTCTGTCACATCATCAAGAACTGTCTCTGTTGCTCTTAGATCAGCGTATGCTTTTTTCAATTTCTTTCTTGTCTCTTTGTACTCTTTTAAAAGTTCTTGCATTGTGTTCATCTTCCGTTCCCCCTCACCATCTGCTCATGGTATAATAGTTTTAGCGAACACATGTTGCTCCCGGTGAGGGGGCTTTTTTATTGCTCATTTTCTTATGAATTGTTGTAACAATCCAAGCATTTAACCTCTTCGCTTTCATCTACATTCACTCTATCTAAAACCTTTTTACATCTGATGCATCTCAGTTTTTTGGTTCCGTCACCAAATCTCAGCAAAAACGTTAATGGCAATATATTGATCTCAGTAATGACGTAGCCGTAACCATCTCTCAAATCATGTATTTGTAACCCAATGCACCAGCTCCGCCAATTAACCCCAACAACAAATTTCTTCCAATTGTTTATTTGTAGTGTTTGGGCCATTCCGCATCCTCCGTCTTCTCAGCTGCCAAACCAACCTCGTACATTATCGTCCCTTCCGTTCCTTCTATTACCCAATCGTCGCAATAGTGATCATGCTCTGTCATAACTACCCCTAGTTGGCTATATGCGCCATCTATGAACGCTTCTTTCCAGCATCCACCACCTATTAACCAGTGACTGCAAGTCCAACAGTTTTTCTCTTGATCAATCTCTCTGCTCATTGGCTGCCACCATTCCTTTTCTGGAGCTTACGATAAAATTCTGCGTTTCCGAAACCCGTCACATCCTTGAAGTCAAATAATTGTTGGCATGAAGGGCAATAAGGCAGCATTTTTCCCTTTTGATAAGACCGTTCAAGGTTTTTAAACAAAACTGAATGTGGCTTTTCTTTGAACCATTGCAATCTTTGCTCTTCCATGAGTCTATGCTGATAATTCAAGTGATCGTAGTGTTTTGCCATATCCAACATTGCTTCAAATGGATCTACAACCATGCCACACTCGCAAGTGATTTCACGATTAACCGTATCCACGGTGTATTTACGGAATTCACAAGTGCATTTTCGTTCTTTATTGCGTTCAAGCCGGATAAAATTGAGCTGGATAAGTTTGTCAGATTGGTTCTCACTCACTCTGTTCATTGGCTACCCCCTCGTTCTCTACCATTCCGTACTGTAATTTTCCGTTTCAGCCATATAACCGCACATTCTATAAACCCGTATATTGTCCATCCAATACACAAAGCAATTATTAATGGGTAAAACCAGAGTTTGTTGTACCACTTATCAGGAGTTATATCTATCCCACCGATCATCCCGCATCCTCCCTTATCACAAGTAATGGTTTGTTAGAATATTTCCCCACACTTATCACACAGATAAAACAATGCTATTTCGCCTTCGTAAGGATCGATATAATCTTGAAATTGGCAATGCATCAGCCCTCCACAGTCGCATGGTTCTGGTTTGTTGAAACAACCATAGCAATCTGTGTCTCCAATTACATGCTCTGTTGCTTCGATTTCAAATTTTAATTTCACTCCGCACTCTCCTTATCGCAAGCAATGGTTTGTTAAATCAATACATCGCTACACATCCATCTGTTCGGGGTGCTTCCCTTTGTTCCAAAGTTCAAGATAGTATTCAGAATCGTCCAAAGTGCATTCAATATCACTGATCCGTTCTTGCAACTCGACAATCCGCGCCTTTCCTTTCTGGATAGACGTCTCTAAGCAAGGTTTGCATTTAGAATCTGTAAACGGTGTGCCTCCGCAAGTGCATGTATTCATATCGAACTCCTCCCTTTCAGCAATGGTTTGTTAAATCGCTTGAACAATATAAATTTCTTTGATGTGTGATTTTCCTATGTCGTAACACTTCGACCCTTGGCACCATGAATTCTTTTTCTTGTTGTAAACCAGTTCATCGTAGTGGCTAAGATAAATCCAATGATCTGTGACAATTACCCTTCCATCTTCATGAACCAAAATGATAGGCACGCCCTTTGTCCACTTTTTACTAGAGCGTGTTGTTTCAGAGTTCTTTGAGTCTTCATATTTCGTCATTTCTTCCAACTTCTCGATTTTGATTAGGTTGACCATTCCTGCACCCCCATCTGCAAATCGCGGTTCGTTTTTTCAATTTTTTCTCCATGAATTTCGTTGTACGAGACATCTACATAACGAATGGGGTTTGAACCGTCCTCATATGCCATAGAATCAATGAAGTTTCCAAGCTCTTTTCTTTGTCTATCCCCTTCATTCGATTCTTCCCATCTCTCTTTACTGCCATCTGGAGCAACAAAGAAACTTTGATAACCGTTCAAGTGGCTTTCTATTATTGGAGAAACTAGTGATCCAAATAGCTCCTGGGCCTTGTTATGAACCAGCTCCAATTTGTCCATTGCATAGTCAGAACCTGTTACCACAATAGCGTTGTGTTTGATAGTCCCCATTCTTTCCTCCCATTTATCGTGCGTTGTATTTAGTTCTCATCTGGCGAGCAATCTGGGCAGCATTCATGAAGTGAATCCCGAATCATCCGCAACTGCTTTTGCAAATGAAGCGAATCCCGAATCATCCGCAACTCCTCTTGCAAGCCATGAATCTGTTCGTTGATTTGCTTCATTCTTGCTTTCAGCTCTTCAGGCACATCTTCAATATCCGCGACGCAATTATTCGCCCGTGACATATGACCAGAACCGTGACCCATGCTTGCTATAGCTTTGAATAGAAAGTTCTTCTTGTGTTCAACGGTCATTCCGATCTGAACAAGCTTAAATCCGCTATCTAAATTTAGATTTTCATGAATGTCTAACTCGCCCACATACATATCCCTGCCCTGTCTATCTTTTACAAAGTATTCTCCAGACCCCTCATGAAGGTAAGCTAGCAATACCTCTCCCTTTTCTACTTCACTTAACAGTTCCGTCTCGTCCTTGTCATGATTATGGACAGAAAACGATTCAAGAGTGCGTACCGTGATAATTTTATCCATTTCAAAAGCTCCCCTTTTCAATTTACAAATCGTGTGTTGTTAAATTAGCTTTTCATCAAGTAACCCCAATTCGTAAGCAACTCGCGCTGTTTGATGATCTACAAGTTTGCCATTAACCGTATTTGCATAAGGGGAACTTTCTTGCTTTTAGGATCGTACCACCCCGTTTCAATCTCCTTTTCAGAGAAAGGGTGTCCCTCCTTCCAGATCGCTTTATCCTCCTCAAAATCGTAGGCATGCCATTTCTTTATCTCTGGCCCTATCTCACTTGCATGGCAATTTTCACAATGGTATGGACCACATTGCACCATTCCAACACCAACATCCACCCAATCAGCTTCACACTCAGTTCCACAATAAGGGCACTTTTTCGACGGCGTGTCATAAGCTCCCATTTTAAATCCCTCCTACAGCAGCTCTGGATTTTCGTAGATATTGCCGATAACTTCTGCATAATGCTTCACTCGAAATAATAACCAGCTACCACAACAAAGCTCCATTTGCTCGTTGTAACCTACTTCATAATTGCCATTGACGGTTATCGAATCATAAAAAGGATGATCGCTTATTTGAACAATATCTCCTTTATAAATCTCTTTGCCTTTCCAATCCTCTTGAGTCTTTCCTTTGTTTAGCCATTCTTGTTGTTCTAGCTTAGTTAAATCATCCCATTTGGTCTTGTCGTGGAGTCCGGTGTATTGGCGCATCTCAACTTCATCGAGGTATAAATTAAAATTAGTTCCCTTTGGGAGGTAGTTTGATTCATCCTCAAAGTCATCAAGAGTGTAGAACCGTGAGAGGTTAGAACTTTTTCCATCACTTACATAGGTACTAAAATCAATTGAAGAAACCCCTAACATAATGCCTTTCTCTTTCCAATATGCTTGAAACTTTATCTCCCTCATTCTAGCGCCTCCTATTTTTGTCCCAAATGATAGAGATATGCTCTATCAAAAGGAGTGTGATATCATGCAATCACAATATCGTGTCTAAATAGTCCGTCTTCGGCAGGTTGTAGAGCTGGTGGCATCCGATCTTTAGGTAATTGCAAAAGTAATTTACCTTTTTTACTCCAACCAGCCTTTTTAAAACCTGCCGCATGAAAGCATCCGCCCTTTAAATGAGCCCCTACATAAGTAATGATTCCATCTGCTGGAGGCTCACCCCATAAATGCTTAGTAATACCCAAAGCCATAACTATGAGGTGGCTTGATAGATAACTTCCCTCGTTGCGAAATATTGTGCATTCCCATGCGTTCCATCCATCATCCCGTATCCCGCACCATGTTACCCATAGAGCCTTTTCATCTTCCGTGAGCAAAACTAGATTTTTACCTGGTCTACAAAATTGATTGCTTCCTGGCTTTTGACGGGTGTAATGCCTGTCAGCCAGCTCCAGCGCTCGTTTATCCCCTTTATGAATCTGTACCCAAGACATTGCTGCCCCCTTTCTTTTTTCTCAGTTAGATGAAATAACCGTACTTATCTATCGCTTTATATGAATGTTGAGATCCTACTTTCCTAAAAATCACTACAGCATTAGGAAAAGGTGCATTCCATTTACTGCCGCCGAACTTCAGACGTCCTTTAACTAATCGAATTTCACCTTTCATACAATGGGCATGCCACCAACTTGCATCTGTTCTTGCTGGAATTAAACACACTACAGTAGCTCCATTAAGAGACGATTCGTAAGCTTTCTTTATCCACTTACCTATCTGTCTTCCATAAGGGGGATTCATCCAACAAATGCCCGTCCATTCTTGCTGTAGACCATCCTCATCAGGGGAGAAATACCTTTCGCATTTTGCGTTTTCTGGTAGTGCGCAAACGTCTAACTGGAAGCCAAACTCTTTGTTTAACTGGTTGAAGAAATCTTGCGGTGTCTCCCATAAATCAGTACTTGAAGTAAACATTCCCTCGTTTATAGCCATTTCTCATTCTCCCTATTTTTGTCCCAGCTCCTCGCACTACAATGGCAACAAGGAGTGATATATCATGCAAAAATCGTTTTATTATCTAGTGCCGTGTAGCCGATCTGCTAGGCTAATTCGAAAGTTTCGACTACACAGCATCCCTTTTGAAGTTGAAGCTATTCCAAACAGAGATAACGTTCGTTTTGTTTTTCCTGATCTACCCGTGCGGCAGTATCATGTCGTGCATTTGGTGTTTGGAAGAGCTGGTGAAGCTTATCCATTGTCTGGAGAGTAACTCTTGCACTCCGCCCACTCTCTAAGCGCCTGAGCATCGTCAATCTCTATCCATGTAAAGCCGTAGTTCATTCGGTTTCCATCTCCTCACGAATGACTTGTTTCTGCCAATCTAGTTGCTCTTTGTTCAACATTTCTTTAACTATTTGATTGTCCTGTGTATTCATCAAGGCTCACTCCTCTTGATTTATTGACTTACCTAGCTAACGTGTCCGAACACGCCACCTCTACGGTTTCCAATCTCTCCATGTTCGTTTTGATCCATGATGAGTATTGCTACCTCGTTAACATGTCTTTTTACCGTTTTAGCGATATCGACAATAGATTCTCCTTTTCTCCATAACTGCCGTACCGTATCTATTTCACTTTCCATCCAGATGAAGTCGTACTCTTCACAAGCAATGTATAATGGACGGCCTTTGAAATTACCTTCACCAGCTAATTTGTTAGCTTTTTTCGCTGAGATGTACCCCATTCACGCCACTCCCATCATCCGATCTACGTATACCAGGTAATCCAGTGAGGCCCTTTGAGATTTCTGAACCAAGTAAGCGTAAACTTCGAACTCGTCATAAGGGATGCTTTTACGGCCTCCTAGACGGGCGTTAAGCACGTAAATTCGAATGAATGAGTATGGGACAAAGTAAACCTCCCTCTTACTTGCAAACTCGATTAGAAAGAAGCACAGGGCGCCATTTAATTCTGTCTTTGCCAAATGTTCTAACTGGTGATCACCGATGTTTGCTAGTGAAAAGCTCGTATGACTTTTAGTAGACTTTGCCTCAAAATAAATTGCTCTGCCTTTGTATACTCCGTAATAATCGACTGTTGATTTTGAATCATAAACAGCTTTTTTGATGTTTGTTCCTTCTGTTTTCAACACTTTTACAGGAGTGGGGCGTTTATTAATTACTGCAATATCTTTTCGTTCGTATTGCTTATTTGCTAGTTCTAGCATTTGCTCAAATGCCATTCCTCTATTTGCATAGCTCGTGTTCACTCTCATGCTCTCCCTCCGTTTGCTCAAAATTCTTTCAATGCTTCACTTGCAATTATCCAGCAATTTTTCTGTAAACGTCCCCAAGTCTCATTCGATGTAGCTGCGCAAAGTTCAATCTTTAATAGCGCTTTTCTCAACCGATCAATTTCTGAGAGTAAGTTCGGGATATCCTGCCGAGCATTTATGATAAAATCAAGATCATTCTGAGTTCCTGCTATAATAAATCCCCTATCAATGAGCATAAAATCTCCGTTCCTTGCTCTCTCTTTCCAAGAGCCTGAAGTAGCTTTCCCTACACGTTCACGGATTTCTTGCAACTCTTCCTTGGTCATCATGACCTAATGCCTCCCATCTAGCTTGAACCTCTGCCAAGCCCTTCTGATAGTCTTTCAAACTGCCCTCCAGAATTCTTTTGGAGTAGTCATACTGCACGTTTTTAATATCCTCTTCTAGCTCATGTACGTATTTTTTAAAGTAGTTAATTTGTATAGCTAATACTGCTTTATCGTCGTTCATCTTCTATGCTCCTTTAAATCCACCGAACATGTTCATTTGACCATTCGCATCTTCAATCTCCCGAAGTAATTTGCCTCGTGGGGTCCATCTCTGTAAAAACTCTTTTGCCTTTTCAAAATCTTTAGTTGCAGTGTTCCGGTAAGAGTTAACAGCGAAATACTCTTGGTAATCATTCCACACTGCTTTAAACACTTTGAACACAATTTGTTTATATGCTGGACTTTCTTTACCGCCGATAATCTCCATCACTTTGCGTTTGCAGAGCGAGTTTAAAACTTGTTGTTGGCTGTAATCTACTGTCTTGGTTTGCTCAAGGTTGAACAATCTATTTTCGATTTCTACCGTCCGTTTATCAATCATCACAATGGCTTGAAGCTCTTTACTCATTCCAGCTAGAGGGTTATTTATTTGCTCCTTCATCTGCTTGAACTGGTCCAGGAACTTCACTTTCATTTTCATCGCTTCCGGTGTTACATAACTCATGGCCACTAGAGCAAAAGCATCCTCGGTAAGGTCATATTTGGGATACCACTGTTTGTTTTGTTGGTGCTGATACTGGGTGTGTGCAAAGTTGCGTAGACCCCATTCACTTTCTCCTGCTTGGTCTAATTTCTCGATTTGACCGTCGATATCTCTCAATACATCTGCATGACGCTTATCGAATACCTCAGCGATTGTTAGACTATCAGTAACTACCTGGTTGTTTTGAATAAAGACTAATTGATTCATGCTTGATTCCTCCTAAACAGCCTGATTTAGTGAAGGCTCATATTTTTCCAACCGTTGTTTAAGCTCCTTAATCTGTTCTTCCAATTGACTTTGAATCTCTAAGACTGTCAGGAACTCATTGATTCGTTGTTGCCCAGCTTCTTGCTTTTTGACCATAAATTCAAATGCATCACGTTCGTTCATGAGGCGTTGAAGATCAAAAAGTGAGATTGCATCTAGCTGACCCTGAACAATTTTTGCTCTTAAATCATTGATTTCTTCTTTAGAAAATCGTTTAAACATTTGATAAAACCTCCGCATCTCGTGTTCTATAGTTCAATCCTTCACCTTCTAGGGTCGCCCGGTAGTCTGCTGTCATTTGGTACAACCTAGAACCTGTAGCTTCGTCAATGACGCACATATCCTTAAAAGTACGTTCTGATGAAACCAATATGGGCAATTTGTTTAAATAACGATAGTTAACGATTGCGAATAACTGCTCAGTCTGGAAATCCGTGGGTTTTTCTCTCCCTTTGAATAAGTCATCTAAAAATAGCACCCTAACCGTTTGTAATCGTCTAATCTTCGTATCCAGAAGATCAAAGTCATTCTTCAACTCATTAAATCCTTCAACCCATGGGAAGTAGATAACAGGTATACCTTTCTTAATCAGGTTGTTTGAAATCGCCATGAGAAGGTGAGTCTTTCCTGAACCTGGCCTACCTAATAGGGCTATGCTATTTTTCCGTTCCTTTTCGATTTCTTCAAAATTCCTAAAATATGTGGCTGAGATATCGAACGCTTCCCGTATTACGTTTGGCATTCCATCCACGCTAAAGTTTTTAAAACCAAGCTTTCGGAACTCTTCAGTAATTTGACTGGATTTGAACATACGCTCTATTCTCTTGTTTTTCTGACATTCACACTCTTTCCAAACCTCGTATTTTAGAGAACGATCCTTTTCTATCCCAAAGGCATATTCCTCATATGACATCGTCCCCCCAAGATCCTTGCACTTTGGGCACTGGTGTTGAATTTGTGTTGAGGTGGGCGAAACGTTCCGTGTTGCTTGTGCCTTTTTTTGCAATTCCTGAAACATCTGATTGAAATCTCGTCCTACCCTTTCCATTTTTCCCCTCCTGTTTGGAGTTCTGTAGTCTAATCATTCCTTGTCTTGCTTCAGGCTCGCTTGTATTGCTGATGATACCGAATGCGTACTCGGCAGGCTTATGACCGTAGTTCATGATGTATGTAGATAGTGCATAGGTTACGATCGCCTGATTTGCTTCTGCTGATTGTTTTGCATTAGCAGCCTGTTTAGCTAACCTACCCCATAGTCCTTCAAGAACGCTGTTTGCTATCTTTCCTGATTTTCTTTGAAGTCTCACCAGATCGAAGTATTCAACAAACAAACGATTCGGTAATTCAATCCGGTTGAGGAGCTGTTGCGAGTCAACAAAAGAGGTAATGTCTTCGCGACTCCGACAAGATTCTTTTATATGTTTTACTTGTTGTTTAACTGATGTTCTATTAGCGTTGTTCGGTGCGCTGTTCGGTGCGTTTGTACCTGCGTTGTTCGGTGCGTTGTTCCCATCTTCTTCATCACCCAAAACGCTTGGTACAACGTCGTTTTCAGGTTCGTTAGGTGCGTTATTAGGTGCGTTAGCACTTGCGTTGTTCGGTGCGTTGTTCGGTGCGTTAATTTTTGAGTAGTTTTCTAGCTGCTGAAACCCGTCATAATTTACAATTGTGATTAGTGAAGCTTTGTTGCCTTTGTATTTTATCTGCTCCATTTTGATTAGGTGGCTCTTCGATAATCTGTCTAGTGAAGTCCTGATCTGCTGGTAAGTCCATCCCATTACTTCAGGTAATTTCCTAACCGAAACAATAATTTGTCCTCTCTGACACTCGTTAGAAGCCTTGTAATTCGCACCTTTCATCAGGAAGTTATAAAGCACCTCATCTATAAAATGTTCAAAGGTTATACGGGGGATGACCACGAAGCCCGCCCCGTATTTATCTGTTGTGTCCATCCTTCGTGCTCCCCTCTTGTTACGATGCTCCTCGATACAATGGAAGCAGCACCTTTTCTCTGTAATCCCGAAACGCTTGACGCCCTTCTTTCGTGTGGTGAGCCTTCCAATGACACGTACCTGTTTGAGTAGATGGCCCGCAAGCTAAGGCAAGGTTATGGGCCTCTCCAGTGCCTCCCTCGCTTCTAAAAATGATGTGGTGTGCTTGTAACCATGTAGTCTTACCACACAGCACACAACGCCCTTTGTCTCGCTCCATTACTTCTTTGTAGACCTGGGGAGTAATTCTCCCCTGATCTACCCGTTTTTTCGTTCTACGCTTGAAATTTGGCTTTTGTACGGCTCTTACTTCATCAAACATTCCCATGTTATCAACCCCATTCTTACTCCGTTTCTTCTTGTGCCTCTGGCTCCGTTTCTTCCTCTGCTTCTATCACTTTGTAATCTGCATCAAAGATATTGTCTGACTCAATTCCGTTATCTCTACGTGGTTTTAATACAGCTTCATCAAGTGCTAATTTCTCTTGTACCTCAATGCTGATAGGCATGTATTTTGCCATTTCTTTAATGCATGTTTTCTTTGCCATAGCATCAAAGTGATTTGTCCATGGTCCCACTAGCTTATTGTTTTTCTTTGACTTCGAATGTTTCAAAGCATGTAGCTGACATTGTTCTGCTGTGAGTGTCATGAAATCAAATGCTCCGTCTTTTAACCTATAAGCTGAATAATATCTGACTGCTTTTCCTTCATCTTTAGGATTGCGTTCTTTGATACGGGTAATTGCTTGAGCCATCATGATTTCTAAGAAGTCATCTTTATTAGGTTGAAAATTTTCTAGTAGATGTAACATGTCAAAAGGGACATGGACTAACCTTTTATCTTCACCTTTTAAGTAGATAAACAGATCGTTCTCGTACACTGTTTCTGCATAGATTTTTGATACATCACCTGTGCGCCGAATCAAGTCGATCTGCCCTTTATAACCGATTTGGAATTGACATTCCCATTTTCCAGTTTCGTTATCCTTAAATGGAACAAGGTACGCATGTCCCATTAAATTAGGTTCAAGTCCAAGCGTTGCGCAATTCATCACAGCCCCTACTATTGATGCTGAAGTACATTCTGCTAGCTTTGGAGTGCGGCTGATTGCTGTTAGTGTTATCCTCGCAAGCCTTTCTGGTGTCATATGCTTAGGAACAATTGATTTAATCGCTTGGAAGTTATCTGCAAGCTCCTTTTTGATTGTCATGTTGAAGTTCTCGGCTTTGGTTTGCGTTCTGGCCGCAAGTTGTTTTGAGATATCAGACTGATCTACTTTTTTATCAGTTGTCATTCTTATTCGTCTCCTCCAATAACCCTAAATGTTCTGCTTCTCTTTCCGGTTTTCCAAGAGAACTTTAATTCACCCTGAAAGTAAGCTAACTCATGATTTTTCATGTATCCTTTGATTTGGTTCACGGCTGTCTCTTCACGTTTCATTGCATCCTTCTTTTCGGCCCTTGCTTGATAAAGCATCTGTATACTGTCATAGGCTTCTTCTGGAAGTTCAATGCTAGATTGTGAGATAGATTCAGGATATTGGTCACTCAGATACTCAGTGTCTTGTTGAGAGTATGCTGGAGGTACTTTTGCTTTTATATGGTTATTCCAAAACTCACGTTCCACCGTAATTAGGTTTTTGATTAACTCATCATCTCTCTCGATGACTCGCCATTGAAAATCCCAACCACCGATAAGCACTGCTATAAACCATCTATCTGCTCCTGTAACAGCCATATAGTGATTGCACTGAAGGATATATTCTGTAGGAGCTTGTGTTCCTAACCAATCATTCCGACAATACTCAGCCGTGTTCTTGCATTCTAGCCCTGCATTTTGACCTGGGAGCCATCGATCAATATTAGCTAGCATAAAATCATGTTCCGGATGCTGAAATATTGCGTTTTGTCGCCATACTTTATATCCGGTGTCTCCTGCAAACCAATCAGCTATAAGTGGCTCTAACATACGTCCTGCTTTCATTTTTGGATTGTCTTCTACTGGTGAAGCTTCACCTAATTTCTCAAGGTACACAGCCATTGGTGATCTATAACGGCTCATCTGGCAAATAGCTGCTACATCAGAACCACCAATGCCTAAACGTCTATATTCAAGCCATTCCTCATATCCCATATTCCTTGTATCTACTAATCGTTGGGCTAGCACCTCTTTCACCCCTTCTCGCCAAGTCCTGTATATTCAGCAAGCACTTTATTACTGATAATTTGAACCGGCTTCCAATTTGGGAAGTTCCGTTGCATGTATGCAATTGCAAACCGTTTTAATGTTTGTTCATCACTTAAAGCTCTGTATAGCTCAGGGAGAGGAAAAGTGTGCTTCATTACCCCAGTTCACTTAGAAGTTGATTTGTAAGGTCTTTAACTGCTTGTCTGTTTTCTTGCATAGAGCGATCTGCAAGTGTGTCTCTTAGGTACAACATTTCCTCAATATGGCTATCTAAATGTCTGAATAAGTTATCTGCTTGCTCATCAAATGCTGTAATTCCACGTCGTATATAACGTTGTCTGGTTGGTTCAACACGATCTGTATACTCTGGAAAATCAAGCAATGTTGGCATGATGTTTTCCCTCCCGTACTAAGGCTGCTACATGATCTTCACGACGCCATAACTCTTCCCGTAAATCACTTCTTGTTGATTCCATTTCAGCAAGCTCTCTACCGATCTTATTGATTTTTTCTTCTAAAGCTCGCATGTCTTCATCCATTGATATAATTTCTGTATTCAAGCGCTCGATAGCACGATTTTGTTCATTTAGCTCCATTTGAACGGTTCTAATATTTCGTTCCATGCTTGTCCAACCTCCGATTATTTGGTATTGTAGAGGTACAAATTTTTGTTACGATGCCGTCTGTTGCGAGCAGGCGGTTTTTTCATGCTCTTTTATCTGTTCTGTAATCCAACGGGTAACTTGGCGATAGTTCTCATGGGCTTGATGATCTCCTGCTGTTTTAGTAATCATCATCAATCGCTGGTATCTTTTTAGATCAGCAATTAAGTCCTCATAGTTCACGCTGTTCCCTCCTTTGTAAGATTCTTTCAATTTGTTCAACTTGTCTTGCTAACTTAATGTTTAAAACCTTTTCTGCTATGATTTGCTTCTTTTTAGCGTCAATAGGATCGCCATTCTGGAGGCTTATCGTAGATTGATCGAGCATCCCATTTACAATGTGATATAGCTCCTCTTCATCCAAACCATCCAGCATTTCTTTCACCCTCTCAACTCCTTTACACCATTACTGATAGAACATTTTGCATGATGGACATCCCATCCATTCCACAGAAGAACGCTACAGCCACCTCCTTCGCTCCTGTGGCTTCTATCCACGCTAGTCCCGTTTGGAAATCCAACGTTTTCTTATCTGTCTCCAGCTTGCTTATGCAACTTCTTGAACGATTGAGCTTTTCGGCTAATTGCTCTTGGCTTAACCCTGCTCTTTCTCTGCAAGCGTGCAGTATCGCTCCGAACTTCTTCACTTTTCTCTCTCCTTCTTCAAACTTGTTCCAATTTGTTCCAAATAAGAACAGCTAAATTTGATAAGTTGTTTTACAATTAAAATGTGTTCATCTTTCATGCTTTCCCTCGGGCTGCTCACCTGGGGGAATTTTTGTAAGCTTGTCCACCATGCCCATACTGGGCATTTAAGCTGTAGTTGCATTTTTTTGTTGCTCTCTTTCGTGAATATAAATATTCGCTTCAGCTAAAGCTCTACGATAGTTCTTCACTTCTGGCAGATCGGCATTATCGTCATACCACTTGTCTCTTTCATCTGGTGTCATAAACGGAAGTGCAGACCTGATTTTTATTGTCGTTAATCCAAGTTTTTTTACATATAAAGGCCGATCTTCTCTTTTTGCTAAGAAGCTTGCTTTGGATATGAGGTCTACAAAGTCCATTTCTAAAGCGCTGGCTAACTTTCTAAATGCTTCTGGTTCAATCAGGAATCTTTCTTCTTCCTCCATCTCTGTAATGTAATCAATGCTTACATCTGAGATGTTAGATAGTTCATCAACCGTCATCTTTTTTGACTCACGTAGTACTTTGAACCAAGGACCGAATTTTTCCATTTTCCCATCACCTCTTGACCTATTTATATGTGGTGATGTTAATGGGACAACCCTAGATGATATTGACATTTGTTTTCTCCTTTCAGGTAATTATGGTTGGTGTAATCACCTATGCTGGTTGTTTAGACTTAAATTTCTTTTTAATAGCATCATTAAGGACAGTTGCAATTAATGCGTTCTTAGAAACCCCTATTTCTGAAGCTGCGACTTCTAATTGCTTATCAAGTTCGAACGTGATCCTAAGTGACAAAGTTTTTTTCTTAGGTGACATCACTTTGAAATCACCTCCTTGGATTTTATTGTAAAGTGATATCACTATGATGTCAATATGGTTGCATACATTTATTTTTTGATTTGCTATCTTAGTGACATCAAAATGAATATGAGGTGACGTCAATGGCTACTGATAAACGTCCTTTTACATTGCGTTTACAAGAAACTAACTTCGAAAAGATCAAATATATTGCTGATAAAAACAAACGATCAATCGCTATGCAAATCGAACATCTTATCGAACGTCATATTGATGAGTTCGAAAAGAAAAACGGAAAAATTAAGGTTGATGAGTGATTACAGTACATGTGATCACTCTTATGCAGATCGCTTTCTTTTGTTCGTTTTTCGCACTTCATTCCCAAAAAAAATTTCTTCAATGTGTGTATCAAGGGCATTAGCGATCTTGTAAGCGACTTCTAATGAAGGAGAATACTTCCCCCTTTCTATGTTAGATAAAAAACATCTATTGATCCCGACTAGATCAGCAAGAGCTTGCTGTGTAAATCCTTTGCTTTTTCTCAAAGCTATCAAGGAAGTACGGGGCTTTGTTTTTGTCATTTAAGCACCTCCTCGCCGTTCGTTTTAAGCACCTTACACTTTATATAATACTTGCGTTAAACGCACATGTCAATAGTTTTTTGTTCTTATAACGCACTGTTTTTTTTACGAACATCAGATGGTAAAATTACATCTATACAAAGGGGTGAATCTCGTGGGATTTCCTGAAAGACTCAAGAAATTAAGAGAAGAAAGAGGCTTATCTCAAGAAGAATTAGCTTTAAAGTTAGATATCCCTCGCACTTCTATTACACATTATGAAAATCCTAAAGGTGAAGTGCGTTTGCCAAGAGGGAAACGTTTAGAGAGCATTGTAGATTTTTTTGGTGTGACTGTTGATTACTTACTAGGTCGTTCTGATGAACCATCGCCTTCAATAAATAAGAACGAGCATAATAACTACGAAAAGCCGTTGGATAGTTCTTATAAATTAGTTGCTCAAAGATTACGTGAAGCAAGAACTAAAAAAGGCCTGCAACAAAACAAAGTCGCAGAGCAATTGAGTATAGACAATAGCACATTAGCTAAATATGAATCTGGACAACGCGAACCCGATCTTAGCACCTTGAAGCAACTAGCAACTTTATACGAAGTTTCTATTGATTGGCTGGCAGGAATGGATACTGTTTTTGTGCCTAATCAATTAAATGAGATTCAAAATCCAGATGCTGAAGAAATAAAAGAAATCTTAAATTCTCTACCTAATAATAAACGAAGAGAGCTTCTTGACCAAATGTATGTAGTGGCTGCTGGCATCGTTGCCCTAGAAAACAAAAATAAAAAATAAATTTATGTAGTCGTAACCGTTCATCAGAACGGTTTTTTATTTATCACCATTGTATTTTTTCTCAACAGCAATAATCCCAGCAGCGAAAATGGAGATTTGTTCTAAAAAATGTTTGTGTTTATTTCTAGGAAGAGAAGCTAATATCATTTTGAACTTTTTGATCTCTTCGGTATATGAAGTAGAATCTTGTATATCAATATCGCAAATATTGCCAACTAACCAATCAACAGAAACATCATATAAATTAGCTAGTGTTCTCAACGTCTCTACATCTGGTTCACTCACTCCATTTTCATAACCACTCAGCGTCTTGTTGTTAATACCTGTATAAACTTTCACTTGGGTTTGCTTTAAATTTTTATTTTCACGAGCTTCCTTTAATCTATCTCCTAATTTACTCACGGTTTCCACCTCGTTGTGCCATTCATCCTGAACGGCATTCCTTTATCTCATCAATAACTCGTTTTGCATCAGGGTTTATGGAATAATTACAGCAAAGTATCGCTATAATTTTATTAGTAAGTTCCTCAGATTGCTGTTCATCTATTTCAACTATTTTAAGCTCTCTCATGTTTACTCCCCCTCTGATGCGAACTTTAGTTCTCATTATACAATACTTCAAAAGCATACAAAACAATTATTTGATCAATGCTCAACTTTTCAAATTATCATTTTGATTAAAAATCATACTTATGTACACCGCCCTCAGTAATAAAAACTGTAGTCAATCCCCAAATAATTCTACTTATTAAAATCGTAACATCTAAATGGCGGCTTTTGAATATCAATAGACCCATGGGGCAATTTAACTTTACATTTACACTATATTGATGTATAATACCCGACTTCTAAGACACAAAAAAACCACCTTATTTAGGTGGCCTTTTTGGTAAGTCTTTCAAGAATTGCTTATACTTCATTCGAGATGCAGTTGTTTGCGTTCCATTCGGAAAGTGAACAGTAATACCATATGGAGTAACTTCCACGTCTTCTATATTTTTTAGATTTGTGACATTTGTAGAGTCTAAGTTTGTAAATCCGTATTTATCGAGACAAATATTATATCCCTCTAACGAATTCACCGGAAGGAATATCCCCATTTTAGTGTGATAGGCAACGGTAATATCGTTGAATCTATCAATAGTATTTATGTCCTCAAGTGGTATTTCGACATATGCAGACCTATCGCTACGGTTTCCTGATGGCGTTATACCAAATAGCTTTATATCACCCATACCTTAGCTTACTATTTTAATTCTTTAGGTACAGACGGGCTACCGATTGTAACTTTTGCAAGTTGTGCATAAACTTTACCCAAAGTACCTAATCCCTTCGAAATTGTTTTCGCGAACTTTTTATTCATTGCCCTCACCTCCTTCTAGGGAGTAATAATAATGATTGTGCAAAAAAGGAAAGAGCCACAATATGTGACGAGATAATAAAATTAGATAAGACGATAACCAATGAAATTACTTTAAGTAAATAAACTCGTTTTTTAAGAATCGCTTCTTCCTCATAGCTATCATTTGGCGCTAAAAATAACACAAGGAAAACGTTTACTATATTTATAACATCCGTATATTCTTGTGCTTTTACGTGAGGAATCGTTGCAATGATCGCTGTTGTCAAAATAAAACATGTAGTTAGAGATTTTGCATGGTACCCCTTCGAGAAAATGCGTAGAACGATAAAACTTACCATTGAAATGATTGTACTCACAAATTCATTTGTTGAATAACCGATCAATAGGGAAAAGGAAAATACTAGAAAATAATTTAGTGTAATGGATAATGAATACGATAAAACATCTATACTCTCTTTTTTATCGGGATTCGCTTCATAAATCTTAATTGCAAAAAAATGGGACAGTTTTTCAATCATTCATTAGTCAATTCCTTTTTCTCCAATAGTTTAAGAAGAATAACTAAATACAGGATAAACACAGGAATCAAACTAGTAGGGTTACCATTAAAGGTCAACATCCAGTTTGTTACAAATAAAATTGTAACTGTAGATAAAAAGACCATTATCATTATTAGGAATTTTAAAGGTGTCATTTTAGTTCTGATGTGGACATCATGTGGTGGAACCATAATGAAAGAAAATCCATGGTTATACCTGTAAATTAACCAAGCTGCTAGAAAAACAAATATATGAGTTGTCAACTGTATTATGTAAGTACCTAAATTTACAAGAGCTTGACCATCTGCAAACGATACTACCCCTGTCCATAACAGAACAACATAAGTGCTATATTGCACAATATTAAAACCTAGATATCCTACAGTCGCCAGTATGGTACTGTCAAATAGTCGCACCTTTAACATATATCTAAAAAACAAAACTAGTATAGAGTATTGTACCCATCCATCAACATTAGGTATTTCAAGTATTACCCTATTTAGATATGATACTAGTGATGCTGTGGTTGATATAATTAAAAACTCTTTCTTGTATATCAACGGGAAACGAAATACCTTAAAAGACAGCACTAATATGGATAAAATGTCGATGATGCCTAAAATTATGTACATGAAAGTATCCATTCATATTACCTCAATCTATCAGTAGTAAAATTTATCTTATAACTTATCTCCTTTCGTTCAGTATCTTTTTTCACTCAATTAACATTTTACACTTCCTTCTCTTTTCTTTCTACACATAAAATATTGAATTTTTAACCATCAGATCTTTCATGGTCTTTTAAAATTCCTATAGTATGGTATTGTATGAGTATAAGCTTGAGTATAATTAAAATGTCTGCAAAAATTCTATCCACATTTAATATTTTTACTTTCAGTCAATATTTTCATTAAATAACCTCCTGGAGGAATTTATGACAAATTATAATATTGTGTGTTCCTATACAAACAAAGAGGGACTAGAGATAAGCAAAACTATAGTTGAGGAATTTTGGGCCTGTGGAATAGAAGAAGTTATGTACTTATTAAAAAGAAAAGCTGATACAAGTAAGTCGATAGACATAAAAATAAAACAGCAAAACCGTTCCTGATGAACGGTTTTTATTTATTGTCTTTTCCCTCTTTCTCCATTACTTTGATTCCAGCAGCGAGAATAGATATTTGCTCCAAAAAATATTTGCGTTTATCACTAGGAAGAGAGTCTAAAATATTTTGAATTTGTTCCGCATCTGAAGTAAACTCTTTTGGCTCTTTCGTTGATGAAGAGGTTATTCCTATTAACCAATCTAATGACACTTCATAAACACCTGCAAGTTGGGATAATGTTTCTGTATCAGGGTCGCGGTAATTTCTTTCATATCCAGATAGAGTGCCATTTGAAATACCGAGTTTTTTTGCTACATGAATTTGAGTAAGACGTTTATTCTCACGTGCTTGTTTTAATCTGCTTCCTAAACTAGACATGGCTTCCACCTCTTAGATAAATATAACAGTATTGTGCGTAAGGCGAAATAAATTAAGCAAAACGCCCAATTTAAAGATGGAAGAAGTGCCTATACTCTACTGTTTATCTATTCCCTTAATGTGGTATTATAAGAGTACAAGCAACATATAATAAAAAGACCGCAGGTGCTGGTAACACCTACGGTCATACAATAGACTGTCCTTTTAAAGGGGCGGCTCGTTTTCTGGGTGAAGTAGATCATTGAGTTGTGTGGCTCAAGGGTGATCTACTTCTTTTTATGGAAGGACAGTACGGCAACAATTAATAACCCAAATGTGAGCATTAATGAAATTGCTTCATATACCGTCATAGCTTCACCCCCTTCCATTCGGAATAGGAGTGAGCCGACCACCCTTGAAAGAGCCGATTCTATTGTACATGGCTATTGTAACATGAAAAATTTTACTATTCTCTACTTTTCTACAACCCTGTGTATAATGGACGGAGAGGTGATTTGATGACTAGACCTATAAACCTTGACGTAATTATTCATCTACGAAAAAGCAGAAAAGATATCGAGGAAGAAAAAAAGGCCCTTGAAACGGGGATACCTTTTGATACTCTCGATAAACACAAACGCGAACTTATGGAGCTTGTACGAAGAGAGCAGCATAATGTTATTAAAATCTTTGAGGAAATTGTTTCAGGCGAATTTCTATCCGAAAGACCAGAAGCACAAGAAATGCTACGTAACGTTGAAGATGAAGAATGTGATGCTGTAATCGTAATGGACTTAGATCGTCTTGGTCGTGGGGATATGATCGATGCAGGAACGATCTTTAGGGCTTTTAAATACTCTGAGACGCTCATTATCACCCCTACCGAGGTCATCGACTGTAATGCTGAAGGCGCTGAGCTTTTATTTGGCGTGAAGTCAATTATCGCTCGTGAAGAGTTAAAACAGATCAATAAGCGTCTGCAAGGTGGTCGAAGACGTGCAGTAAAAGATGGTAGACATATCGCAAAAAACCCTCCATATGGATATTTAAGAGACGAAAACCTAAAGCTCTATCCTCATCCTGAAGAAGCTCCAGTTGTGAAAAAAATATTCGAACTACTCGCTGAAGGTTCCGGGCGTTATAAAGTAATAGATTATCTTATGCGCTCAGGATATAAAGCTCCTTCAAACAAAGATATTTGGGAGCAATCTACTATAAGTTATATAGTGAAAAATGAAGTTTATCTTGGTCACCTAGTATGGGGTAAAAAAAAGCATACGAAACGTAACGGAAGAAGAGTAACGAAAAAACTCCCTCCAGAATTATGGACTAGACACGATAACGCACATGAACCGATAGTTAGCCAGGAATTATTTGATAGAGCTAATGAAGCTCACACAGGGCGCTTACGTGTTTCCAGAAAAGAAGGTACAGCTATATCTAACCCTCTTGCTGGTATTGCTAAGTGCGGAGTATGTGAACGTACTTTAACACAAACTCATTCTTACGATAGGCCAAATCCTCAAATAAGATGCAACAACCCAGCATGTAAGTCTGTACAAAAAGGTTCCCTAACTCACTTTTTTGAAGAAAAACTCATATCTAGCTTAGAAGAATTAGTAGAGCAAAGGAAAATGACACAATCAGAATTAAGTAATAGTGCGGAACGAAAAAATAAAAATGAAGAACGAATAATTGCTTTAACTAATTATATTCAAAAAGCCACTACTGAGCTGAACGAACAGCACAGCATGAGGGAAACAACCTTTGAAATGTTAGAACGAAAAGTTTACACTGAGGAATTGTTTTTACAACGCCATAAAATCATTTCTGATAAGATAAAACAACTTGAGGCAGAAATGGAAAAGTCTCAGGAAGAAATTGCTCAATTGAAAATTCGAATGAAAATGCAGGCTCAACTTATCCCTAAAATTCATAAGGTTATTCAAGCATATAAATCTTTAGAAGACCCTGAACAAAAAAATAACCTCCTCAAAACTGTTATTGAGAAGGTTATGTATATTCGTAAGAAAGAATGGTTGAAGCCTGAGCAATTTGAACTTGAAGTTATCTTACGGTTCCCTACATAGGGGACCGTTCCGTATATATCTCAGTGAGTTATACTGGTTTACTTCACCATATCCAAACATATTCGATCTCTCCATTAATTCCTTCACCAATTTTACGCACCGCTCATTATCTGACGTGAGGTTATCCCCATCTGAAAAATGAAACGGATAGATGTTATACTGGCTCACCGGGTATCGTGCATCGATAATTTCCAAAGCTTTACGATAGGCCGATGAACAGATGGTTCCGCCGCTCTCTCCTTTAGAAAAGAATGCATCCTCTGTAACTTCTTTCGCTTCCGTATGATGAGCAATAAAAGCAATTTCCACCTTTTCATATTTGGTACGCAAAAAACGAAGCATCCAAAAGAAAAAGCTACGAGCTACATATTTTTCAAAAACTCCCATACTTTAAGGTGTTTCATAATTAACTAAATAAATTTACTAAGCCAAATACTCTGTATTTCTAAGCGCTATCACCAGAATCATCTAAAGTCGTAATTAAATTCAATTTGCAAATGCTTTTCTTTTAACTCAATACTTTTGATAATATCGTGCAACAGCACTCTTAACTTCTCTGGATCATTTAAAGATATATTTTTTACTTCTTCAATTAGATAGTCAAGTGTTGATGATTCTGCCACTTGTTCCATTAACACCTTAATTTGGTTTTCAATAATTTGTATTTCTTCATCTATATGGTTTATTTGTGACTTAATTTCGAGCATCTGTTGTTGATAAGTACTTTCGTCAAACAATTCTCTTTGATTAAAGATGTCTATTTGATCTTTTTTTAACTTTTCCCTTTTTACGTTGTTTTTCTTTATCTCTTTACCCAAACGTTCTATATCATTGGTCTTACTTCCTGTAATTTCAACTTTATCGGCAGGGATAGAATTTAGTTCATTCTTAACAATATCAATAACATCCTGTTCTAATACATCAGCATTTACATTTGCTTGTGAGCACACACTTCTACCGTACTTATGATACGTCTTACAAATGTAATATCTGTATTCTTTATCTTTACATGTTCGTTTTTGACAGACCATTCCTTGTCCACATTTAGCACAAAACAAAATACCAGTTAGTGGATGGTATGCGCGTCTAGGCGTTCTTCCATGACTTTTAGAAAGAAGAATTTTTTGAGCATTATAGAACGTTTCTTTCTCAATGATCGGCTCATGGACATCTTCTGCGACCTCCCATTCAGTTTTATCTATCTTGATCTGAACTTTCTTTTTGCTCATCTTTCCTGTATCGTCATATTCCCTTTGAAGTGCATTTCTTCTCGTGCCATAGACAACATTACCAATATATGCTTGGTTTCTAATAACTCTGTTTATAGATACTCTTCCCCAAAGATTTCCGTTCTTTGTTCTTATTCCATGCCCGTTAAGATGTTCAGCCACCTTGAACGTTCCTAATCCGTGATTAACATACAAGTCAAAGATTAATTTGGGTATGTAACAATTTTCTGGGTCAATTTCTAATTTCTTAGTCTCTCTGTTCACCTTGTAACCTATTGGAGCCTCTCCGCCCCATTGTCCCCTACGTGCTTTTTGTCTTCTTGCACTGCTAACCCTTGAGGATATTTTTTTGCTCTCTTGTTCAGATAGAACAGATAAAATATCGAAAGTTATATTGTCTTTATTCAATGAATCGTAGTTATCGTTAATTGCTATAACCCTAACACCATACTGTTCAAAAACCCCGATAATGGCTGGATTTTCTTGTTTATCCCTACCGACACGACTGACTTCTTTAAAGATTAGGAGCTTGAACTTATTTTCTTTCGCATCTTGTATTGCCCTCTTCATTTCAGCTCTGTCGAATACACTGGTGTAATAACCTGATACAACTTCATCTCGATATACAATTATGTCAGTCTTGTCATATTCCGGCCCTAATCTGCTTATATACTCTCTGCCTTGTGCTTCCTGATTTATTGTAGAATCTGCTTGGTGGTCGGTACTTACACGGGTATAAATGGCACATTTAATTAACGGTCTATACATAGTAAACCACCTTCCATTTTTAGTTAATTATATACACACTCATAAAAATATATGAATGTCATATTAACTAAAAAACACCAGACTTACTCGTCCGATGCTTCTTGTTCTTCTTCATTTATTGTTACTTCAACATCTAAACCGTATTTTTCCTTGGCTAGTTCTTTTATTCTTTGTGCAAACCACTTATAAGGTTTTTCTGTTCCATAAATTTTAGTGTAAGTAAATTCCAATCCCCCTCACCATCCATTCCACTTTCTAAATCCTATGAATAGAGGAGCTTGTCTTATTCGGTGGTTTTCTCTACAGCTTTTTGTGTTTTTCTTCGATCCAGTTCAGGTAAAGACTCAATTGCTGCATGCCCCCTTGGGAAATAATTGTTGCACTTGCAGAGGTTTTAAATTACACGACTGATTATCTACTATGTAAATCAGATATGAATCTATATGATTTTTAGAAATCCTTCTATAATCACGAATAGTAAAATTACGATATCCATATTCTTTACGTATTTCGGGACTTATTAATCGAGTAGATTCATAATTATAGTTGAACATAAAACCAATATGCGATATATTGGTTTTATGAAAAGAGATACTATTAAACCCATTAAACGTATATCATTTAGAGATGAAGTATATTTAACTCTAAAAAAAGCAATTGTTACATTAGAACTACAACCTGAGCAACGCTTAAATGATAAAGAATTAGCAGAAGACTTTGGAATTAGTCGTACTCCGGTTAGAGAGGCATTGAAACGCCTTGAGGATGAAGGACTTGTTGAATCTATTCCTGGTTCGGTTACTCGTGTTGCTCCATTAAACCTTGAGGAGGCAAAACACGCATTTACTGTGGTAGCAGTTTTACACTCTTTAGCTGCTCGTTTAGCAGTTCCGCTATTAAAAGAGTCAGATATTCAAGAATTAGAATTCGGCAATAAAGCTTTATTATTAGCTATTGAGAAAAAAGATATTATAAAAGCAATTGAAGCTGATGAGTTATTTCACAATGTTTTTTTAGATGTGGCAGGAAATCCCGAAATCATTCGTGCGTTAGAACGAAGTATATCTAAGATTCAGCGTCTCGAAATTTCTCAATTTACTTCTATAAATGGCTTGAAGTCAGTAGAACAACATCAGCAAATTATAGAGGCGTGTAAAAATAAAGATAAAGAAACAACAGCCCATCTTGTGGAACAAAACTGGTTAAGTCTAGGGAAGTTACTAACTTATGAAACAGATTGAGGTGGAAATTTGCGTCCTATTTTTTTAGGTATTTGTGCTGCTTTCTTTTTTGCTTTCACATTTATTCTTAATCGAGCGATGGAATTATCAGGTGGTAACTGGATATGGAGTGCCTCACTAAGGTTTATTTTCATGATCCCCTTTCTTTTACTTATTGTGATGAGTAGGAAAAAACTACAATCGTTATTACAAGTAATGAGAGAAAATCTAGGAACATGGTTTTTATGGAGTTTTGTAGGATTTGGCCTATTTTATGCTCCATTATGTTTTGCGGCTGCACATGCACCAGGATGGATAATTGCTGGAACATGGCAAATTACTATTATATCAGGATCTTTATTAGCTCCTCTTTTCATCCAAACGATTCAAACATCAGATGGGGTTCTTGAGAAAAGAGGGAAAATACCAATAAAAGGAATGGGTATGTCACTTATTATTCTTCTTGGTATTTTCCTTATGCAAGTGGAGCAAGCGAAATTTCTTGCTGTGAAAGATATTTTGTTAGGCATTATACCTGTAATTGTTGCTTCTTTTGCTTATCCACTCGGTAATCGTAAAATGATGGAGATTTGTGGAGACCGTCTGGATGCTTATCAACGTGTACTCGGAATGACATTAGCTAGCTTACCATTTTGGTTTTTACTATCCTTGTATGGGCTTTTTACAACAGGGGCACCTAGTAAAGAGCAAACGATACAATCTATCTTAGTTGCCATTTGTTCAGGTGTAATTGCAACAATTTTATTTTTCAAAGCAACTGATATGGTAAGAGGAGATATGCAAAAACTAGCTGCTGTTGAAGCAACACAATCTATGGAAGTACTTTTTGCTATTATCGGAGAATTAGTTTTATTACATTCTTCATTTCCTTCCATTTTATCTTGGGCTGGTATGTTCATAATAATGTTAGGAATGATATCACACAGCTATGTATCTCATAAAGGTGAAATGACACACAATCAAGATAGTAGTGCCTAAATCAATAAAAACCAGTATAACGCTGTAAAGTGTATATTGGTTTTTATTGATTCCTTTTCTTATTTTTGATCATTAAATTTCAAATTAATGGATATATGAAGGCTCTCCTTTTGAATATAGGAAAATTCATTTTTTAGGTATAAATTCTTCGTTCTAGGACTTACTAAAATCATAATTTAATGACAATGAGGTACTGTCAAGAGAGTGAAAAAAGTCCGTTTTTAAACCTTTTTTTGGGTTTATATCGGACTTTTTTGTATTAAATGAAATTTAATTATCATAAGTGATACAACATAAGTTCTATTATTAATTATTTATTCACGATGCTTAAGTATACTTTTATTACGGGAATAACTAAAATAAATAAGTAAGCCTACTGCTATCCAAGAAAAATAATAAATCCATGTTTTTACTGATAAATTAAAAGCTAAAAATAAGCAAAAAAGGATTGCCAGTATTGGGAGAATTGGTACAAAAGGCATTTTAAAATTACGTTTTAAATTTGGTTGAGTTTTTCTTAATACAATGACTGACAGTGCTACGAGTGCAAAGTTTAAAATGGCAGCCATATTGGCGATATCTGCTAATTCTTTTAAATCAATTAATCCTGACACTATTGCCCCTAATAAACAAATCATCCATGTAGAGGATGTAGGAACGTGAGTTTTACTATTGACTGTCGAAAATAATTTAGGTAATAATCCATCACGACTCATTGAAAGTAGAACACGTGGCACGGCAAACATATATGCAAATAAAACAGCTATAATTCCAATTACTGCGCCAACAGATAAAATAACAGCTGCCCAACCTTGACCTACACTGTCAAGTGCATAAGCCAAAGCGTCTCCAACATTTAACTCTTTATAGGATACCATTCCTGTTAAAATAGATCCTAAAATAACATAAATAATTGTACAAGCTAGTAAAGATCCTAAAATTCCCCGAGGTAAGTTTCTTTGAGGATCTTTCACTTCCTCAGCTGATGTTGAAATAGCATCAAAACCAGTGAATGCGAAAAATACTGAGGCTGCTCCAGCAAATACACCACCCATTCCAAATGGCATAAAAGGGTTCCAATTTTCAGGTTCGATGAAAAATGCGCCAATAATAATAAACAGTAAAACAATAGAAATTTTGATAGCCACTGCAATATTATTTACTTTTTTACTTTCTGTTAGACCTCTTGTTAATAAATAAGACATACATATTACGATAAATACTGCCGGTAAATTTATAAGCCCTCCTTCGCTAGGGGTAGTGATTAGCCTACTCGGAAGGTAAATTCCTACCTGTGTTAGTGCACTATTAAAATAAGCCGACCATCCCCCGGCAACAGATGCTATTGACACTGTATATCCTCCCACAATAGACCATCCTACCAAGTAAGCTACTATCTCTCCTAGTGCTACATAGGTGTAGGCATAGGCACTTCCTGAACTTGGAATAGCCGATGCAAACTCCGCATAGCATAAAGCTACTAGACCACATACAATTGCAGAGAGAATAAAAGAAAGAGATATGGCGGGACCTGAATTTCTTGCAGCTACTAACCCTGTAATAACTAAGACACCTGTACCAATGGTTGCTCCCATCCCCATTAATATTAAATCAAAGGCACCAAGTGACCTTTTTAATTTTTTTGATTGGTTTGTATTTGAAATGTCCTCAATATCTTTTTTTCTGAATAAGTAGTTCATAATTTGTCTCTCTTTCTATTAATAGGAATACTTGAGTAATGTTGTTGAATGAAATTCATGTTGTAACCTATTTTTAAAGATCACCCATCTAAATTTCTGGTTTAAAAAAATCAATATTATATTAAGTATCGCCAACTCATACAAGTTTTTAATTATATATTATATATTACTTTTTTTGTTGTAGCAAAAATAACATTAAACCAATAGAAATGAGAATGATACCTGTACCTTGCTGTAGCGAGATAACCTCATCCAAAATGAAATAAGCTAGTATACAAGTTCTAATTATTTCTCCTAAAATATGTTAATTTTTTATATAAAAAAAGAGGATGCATCCCCTCTTTTTTACCAATCAATTACTTTTTGTACCTTATCTACAGCTGCTTCTATTTCCTCTAAATTAGAAATTAAGCACTATATTGTGTAAAAGTGAAACTTTGCGTATTCAGAGGGTAATCCCGCCTAATAGGTTTTATTAAATTTGTTTTTCTTGTGTCAGTTGAACTCCTTTTTGATAGTACAATTTCATTACCTCTTTAGGAACCATACTACCACCTGTTCCCCAGACAATATGTGTACCCTTACTCATTTTTTGTATCAAATTATTCTTCTGTAGATATTGAATTCTTGCTTTACATAATTGACTAGGTCCTAATATACCAGCTAGCGCAGATGGTTCAAGATAAATTCCTTCTGTATCAGCTAATCCCTTTAATAACTTATAAAGTTGATTGTCGCTAACTGTATAAGATCCACTTAAAAAAGGTTCTATGATTTTCCCCACGAACCCAGATGCTCTTCCGACTGCCAGTCCATCTGCATCTGTTACATTATCAATGCCGAAATCTTGTACAGATATACCATCATGCAGTCCAGTCATTAAACCTAGTAGCATACACGGAGAATGGGTAGGTTCTGCGAAAAAAACGTGCGCATTATCTTGGTATAATAATTTCAAACCAAATGCTACTCCTCCTGGACCTCCGCCTACCCCACATGGCAGATAAACAAATAAAGGGTGATTTTCGTCCACTTTTATTTGAAGGTCATCTAATTGTTTTTGTAAACGGGAGGCTGCTACTGCATATCCTAAAAATAAGTGTCTTGAATTTTCGTCGTCAATAAAATAACACATAGGATTCTCAGCTGCTTGCTTTCTACCTTCTTCTACAGCCTTACTATAATCAGCTGTGTATTCAATAACTGTAACATCTTTACTTCGAAGTAAATCTTTTTTCCACTGTTTTGCATCTGCTGACATATGAACTGTGACATTAAATCCTAATTTTGCACTCATGATACCAATGCTTAATCCTAGATTTCCTGTTGAACCCACTGCAATAGAATAGTTTGAAAAGAAATTACGAAACTTATTACTCTCAAGAATTGAATAATCATCTTGTACAGTTAATAAATTATGTTCAAGCGCCAAATCTTCAGCGTGTTTAAGAACTTCATATACTCCTCCCCTTGCTTTAATAGACCCTGATATAGGAAGGTGACTATCACACTTTAGTAATAATTGACCTAATATTTCCTGTTCATACTCCTGTTCTAAATGTTGTTGCATAGAAGGAATTCTCACTAAACGAGATTCAATAATACCGTTCATCCCTTTTGTTTCGGGGAAAACTTTTGCAATATATGGAGCAAATCTCTTTAATCTATCTTCAGCATCTTTAACATCATCTTTAGTTAAAACGGTGTTTTTAATTCCTACTTCAAAATCTTTCTTATTTGGATTAATCCAAAATATTTCCTCGGTTGAAATTAGTTTATTTATTAATGGGTATTTTTCTTTCAAACTTTCTTTAGTTTTTGTTGAAATGTCGCTCATTTATAAAGCCTCCTTATTGTTCATATAATAAATATAACTGTTTTAAAATTAAGGTATATTTATTATAATTAAGTATAGATTAACACGAAATTAAACAAAATCAAATTCAGTTTAATTTTATTTAATTAAATTGAATAAGAAACTCTAAGGAGAATACGTATATGAATGAAATAAGTGTTGCTCGAAAAATTACTGAATTCAGGAATAGAAAAGGATTAACTAGTAAAGAATTAGCAAAATTAGCTGATATAACACCTTCAATGCTAAGCCAAATTGAAAAAGGCATCGCGAATCCATCTCTCCAGACTCTTAAACTAATTTCTGTAGCATTAAACATTCCTTTGTTTAATTTTTTCTTAGAAGATACAAATACTGAAGAATTGGTTGTAAGAGCTAATCAAAGAAAGAAAATCTCTTTCCCAGAAAGTGGGGATGTATCGTATGAATTATTATCCCCTAATTTAAATGGTGCTCTAGAGTTGGCCCTTATGAATTTATTACCTCAAACCGCATCTTCCAAAGAGCCGATAGAACATAAAGGTGAAGAAGTAGCGTTCGTTATAGAAGGAGTTGTTAATCTTTATTTAAACAACGAAATGTTGACCCTTAATAAAGGAGATAGTGTAAAAATCCCATCGTATGGCAAACATAAATGGGAAAATGTCTCTTCTGAAAACGTCATTGTAATATTTGGAGTAACTCCTCCTTCTTTTTAATTTCTAATTTTTTTGTAGTTAATTGTAATCAAATGCAAACTAGTAGTTGCTTCATATATTGAATCTACAGATAAAGAATCCTGAATCTGTTATATATAGAAAGACTAATTATTTAAGGTAGTATACCTGTTGAATACAAGCTAAGAATCTTGTGAGTAAAAACAATTTCATAAGCAAACTAGATAACAAGTAAAATGAACCCTATTAATGGGATATAAACAACACCCTCCTACTTAATTCGCATATTAAATACAAATTAAGTAGGGGGGTTGTTTATTTAAAGAGAGGTACCGCCCCATCGCCATCAAGTAAAGAAATTGGGTTGTTCCCAAAATCAAAAAAATGAGCTGAATTGTCATAAATAACTGTAAAGATATAAATTTTTCGTTTTGGGGATACTTCACTTGATGGGCATGTGGTGCTACCCCTATTTCCCTTGATAATCTAGATATATTTTTTATTTAAACATTCACAAAAATTAGCAAATACATTAATATGTTGTTATACCAAATATTAGGGGGTATTTAACAATGAAAAATAAATTCATAGTTTTAGCTTCTGCAATTACATTAGCTTTTAGTGGTCAAATTGCTTCAGCAGAAGAAGCGACTTCTTCTCCGAGCCGAGTTGATACTGTTGATTCATCCATTTCTATTGCTTCTCAAGTTCTAATAACCTACTTTATGTATTGGAATGCATATGATGGAGCTAGTTACTATGAAGTGTCACTAAAAGATGTATCTGAAAATACGAAACCTGTAAAGCTCGAACAAATTAAAGAACGTAAATTCACTCTTCCAGTATTAAAGTCTAATCATGATTATTCATTCTGGGTTGCAGCATACAACAGCAGTGGTAAGAAAATTGCACAAGGTACAAAAGACTTTAAGATGGGAAAAGTATACGCTGATAAAGCTGAAGCAGTTGGTTAACAGGTAACACTGAATAAAAACTAGTAAAAGTAAGGATTTAACCTTATAAAGATAACAAATAATAGATATCATAGAATCACCGCGAAATGTTGCGAAGATTCTCAGGATTCTAGATATTAGAAATGCCAGTTACACTGTTAACGTGGTGAAAACCGGATTTTTCTGTGTTCGTAATTCCTTACCGTTGTAAATCCGCAATTTGTTAGCGGTACCTCTATAGGGAATGAATGTAATGGCATCTTACCTACATAGGGAATGCCTATTACAGCCCGTTCTGAATCAAATTGGTATGAAACAAGCTGAGTTAGCAAGACAAATAGGTTTTTCAGCTAGAATGATCTCGCATTATGCCACAAACCCAAAACCAATGTCTCCAGAGGCTATGTAAACCATTACTACTATCATTCAAATGTACTTGCCAAACTTTCGCATGGAACACCTCTATGATTGGGAACGGGAACAATAGGTATAGATGAGTAGAGTCTCTACTCTCTCCTACAATTTTTAGGAACCTATAGGTACTTAATATTTTTAAAAACATTACTCATTTACTTTCATTTTTATTTACAATATTATCTAATTCAAGTATCATATGGGAAGTTATATTTTTCCTTATATTTCCAACATTAAATAAGGGGGATAGGTACATGCAAGCTTTGGAATACAATTATCAAGAGGCACAAATAGAACTACGTCAGCATTTGCAAGATGCACTTGATAAAAAGGAATGGAAACAAAAAAATTTGATTCTCGCCACCGGAATTGATTCAGTTACTTTGAGTCAAATAATGAACAACAAACGGGGATTGACATTACCTCAATTAGACGCTATTACAGAAGCTTTAGGATTACCGAAAGATAACTTCTATGAGTATTTTATTGGGGAATGCTTTAACGAATCAGGAAAATTGTCACCTGTTAAAACTGCTGATTTTTTCACAAGTTGTATCAACGTAGAACGATATGACATTACAAAGAGGATCATAGAATTGATCAAAGATGATACTGATAGAAGAAGGCTTCTTGATAACACCTTTAAGATGGCAGAACATATTTTTGCATCCGATCAAAGAAACTACAGTCTGCCCTTGTATGATATCGTAATCGCGAACAGTACAACACGTAATGAACGAGCAGCCATTTCTTATTTTAGGCGATTTGTAATAGCTAGAGATGTAGACCTTACTGTCTCTGGATATGAAACGTTGCATCAACTCCAAGAATACCTTCCTATACTTCCACAAGAATATAAATTTGAGGCTTATTATAAAATATTGACTTTCTATAATGTGGTAGAAAAATGGGATAGGTTGTTAAATTATTCAAAAGAATTAAAAGTATTAGCAATTGCGGAACGCAATGATAAATATATTGCAGAGGCTCTCCTTCATGAATCTTTTAGTTATAAAGAAACAAAAGATATTGATACCGCTTTGCGTATCACTAAAGAATACGCTACTTATGGTGACTACTATAAGAGAATCTCACATTTGAATGAGCTTCTGATTTTGGTAGAAATGGGCCAGCTAGAGTTTATTGACGAAATCTTAAAATTAATCTCCCCCGATCTATCAAAATTATTTTCGTTTTTACCTGTAGCATTTGAATCTTATCTTCAAAATGAAATGTTTCAAAACATTGAGGTACTATTGGGAATATACGCAAAAGAAATCGAGCAGTTATCTTGTAAGACAGATAAACTTAATCAAAAATATAAATTAAGGTTATTTCAGGTGTTATCCTCATATTATTTTATGAGGGAGGAAAAGGAGAAGGGATTCCAGTATAATTTGGAGGCCCTGGAATTAGCACTTATGTTTAAAAATGTAGAGCGAATCAGAAACATCATTCTCATGCATTATCAATACGAACCATCAGAAGAACACAAAGAAATGTTTATTAACATTATGGCAAGGGGGAATAATCAAAATGAAAAAAATATGGGTATTATCACTGGTGACTCTTTCCTTATTAGGCTTTATCGGAATGAGTTTTGAAGCATCAACATCAAGTCAAATTACAAATCAATCTGCTTCGACAAATAGTTTTGGTGAAGGTTGGTAATTAGAGAGGGCATCCTCTCTTTTTTTTGAATGAATTGCGAAGCGAATCAAAAAAAGGCTTAATTAATTAACAGAAATTTCTATTAGGAAAATTTGTTCCTACTGATATATAATTAAGTAAACAAATGGTAATACATTAAAAATATGGAAAAATACATTATTTTTATCATTTTTGTGGTTGCCAGAGAAAGGAGGATAGCAAACAAGAAATACTCATAGAAAGGAGTTGAAAGATGTTAGCATGGGACGACGATAGACGTCGAGAGAAGGAATTTAAACAGGTAATAAAAACGGGATGTTCCCATAGGCCCGACGAAAGCTTTGGAACACCCCATAACAAGCATTTAAAAAATGCTCCATTCAAGTTTATCATGCCCTTGCGCTCAAAGGGGAAAAAATATTTTTTATTGGAAAAGTAGTTGTCGCTCATGTGAATAAGCTGTACGGGAAACTTTGTAGAACAAATAGAGCCGTTTTTCAGCTATTCCTTTAAGACAATTAAAATGTCCATTATGTTGATATGGGGTGACTCCTATTAAGAAATTGAAATTGCAAGAACCAGCTATCAAAAAACAAAATCACAATAATCCAGACAGTTTTGATAATCATTAAAAACTATTGGAGGAATAAAAAATGGGTTACAGAAGGTTCTATTCAAAGTTTTTGTTTTTAATTATTTCTTGTTTTATTCTATCTTCTACATCGTCCTTAGCATTTGCTTCAAATGTAGAGAATAGTAATAGTAAAAAAATAACTCCGACAGTAGTTGATTCAGGTTATTACTATCCAGGTACAAACATTGCAGTTCGAATTGGAGATGTTTTGGTAACTAATAATACAAGCTCAGCCGGTCTCACAGGTCACGCAGGAATAGTGAACGATAATTATGAAGTTACCTCAATTGCTGGATACGGATACCATCCTGATAACACTAGTATTGAACAATGGTTCCGTGAATATCCAAATGAAAAAGTATATCGTTATAATGGTGGCAAAAGAGATGCATATAATGCAGGAAACTGGGCGCGTCTCTATGTGAAGAACTATAAAAATGCTACTTATGGTTTAACAGCAAAATTATCTAGTTTTACTCAAACTTATTGTTCTAAAATAGTTTGGCAAGCATATTACTATGGTGCTGGTATCAATTTTAGGCATCAAAATCCAACTGCTGCTATAGGTGGATACGCTCCTTATGATATTTATGATACAGATGAGTTAAGTCGTATCTTGAAACAAGGTTCTTGGTAGAAACAAAGAGACCGCAATAGGTTATATGCGGTCTCTTTTTCCTCATATAAATTAGCGCTAATTAAAAAGGAAGAAGGGATACCAAAGATGGTTATTTTTAAAAAATTTTGGTTTTGGTTAGGAATTTTAAGTATTATAGTCTGCTTAAACGATTTTTATGGAAATGACCAAAAACATATATTATTAATTGGATTGAACCCTCTTCTAGATTATATGGTCTATAAGGAATCATTTCGTGATTGGATAATAAATGATAATCAAATTGAAGGAAAAATTTTATTGGGAGGGTATGTAATACATTTTGTATCATACATACTACTTGGAATCTTAATTGATCTGTTATTTTTCTTTAACAAACAAAAAAAGTAAACCGGTATACACCACAAAGAAAATACTGTGAATTTGGCATGGTATTTATTCTCACTATTAAAGAACAAAAAGGAATTATCTAAAATATGATTTTCAGAATAGTGCTTATGGTTCTATTGGCTATTAGTGTAATTGGAATTTCATATGGTATCTTGTCAATATGCAATAAATATAATCAATAATATATAAGAAGGCGATTCTTACAATGAAAATAATTTCTTTAGGTGTCCTTGCACTACTGACCACACTAAGCCTTTCCACATCTGCCTTTGCATCAGGAGCGATAGCTAATAACAATCTTCCTATTGAGCAGAACAAAGAGGTATCGGTTAGTAAAAATCAATATTCTTATACCTATAATGGCATAACGTTCACAGGCCTTAGTCCATTAAAAGAAAATTACTTGCATAGTATGTATGACAGTTTGATAAATCACAATAAGGCATCAATAATTGATGGCCCCGGGCCCAAGTGCGGAAATTATTCATGGCCCAGAATACAGATCACCCCATTCATTCAAAAAATTTGTACTAGATTTCATATACATGGCTAGTCATTTATATCGCTTATTTCCTGTTTTTTATTTTTGTTATGGCATAAAATCTAGTTATTATGAGAGCGAACGTCCGAATCCCTTATATTCGGACATTTCTTTGTTTTGATTCACTCCTTTCTACCTTTTGTTCTGCGGTTCCTGTCCACTTGCAATCCTAACCCGATCGGCAAGCTCCCCAAAATATTTAGCCTGCTCCTTCATCCCCATTACGTCACTAACTTCCATTGTGTTTTCAAAACCAAAATAATTTCGTCTGCCAGCATTCTATCCATAGTTGTTTCCCCCTTTGTAATTGCATTCCAAAAGTCTTTTTCCATACAGTTCATATCTACGTTGCCTTTAATACCAGCCACTTTCTCACAATCGGAATACTGAAAAACCGCCCAGCGGGCTCCATGTAGGGTTTAGCATAGGTTGGTTTGTATTGTAATGGGCTACCCATAAAGGGAAGCTAGCGAGAGCTTTACCAAGGTAACGTTTAGCAAAATAAGCACCTGTATAGATCATAGGCGTTTTTCCTGTGTGTCCCTTAACATGGTTAAGAAACGTAAGACAAAACGTTGTAATCTGTTCAGGTGTTAACCCCTTGTCCGTCTCGATATCAAGCACTAGCGGCATATCACACGGTAGCCCTTTAACTGTTTGTACAAAATGTTCTGCTTATACTTGGGCAGATAAATCAGGGTGGGCAAAATGATAATACCCCACTTTAATTCCTGTATTATTGGCTCCCTGAGAACTTTCTTTCTGCTTCCTATCAACTAGGCTAATAGTATCCAGCATGTGAGCAATAGCAATGATCCCAAAAATAAAAAGTTTGCTTCCTCCCATTCGTTTATGTCAATTACTGCCCCGTCATCATCATGAATTGCTTGTTTGCATCACTGTCAATTCCGTTTCCAACAAAGCGTCTGTGACCTTTATATACATCTTTCGGGCATATAAAAAGCGAGCCAACGCATCTACATCAAGATTAGTCATGATCCCGATATACAGTAGCTCGCTTGCAATCTTTTTAAATTCTTTTTTCAAGTCTTTCGGTAGGTAGCTAGGTGGCTTAACTTTGTCGTTTGCCGCCTTTATTTCTTGGGCCTTACGCTGTTCTACTTCTGCTTTTGTTAGGTTTTTTTTCCTTATATAGCAAATGAAAACCATCTATACGTGTGCAGGTTCAGGTATTTCTACGTGAAGAGGTGGAGGAATTAACCATCCTTTTTCTTTGTTTATCCGTAGTAATCTTACACCATATTGTGCTTTTGTAATATGGAATTGCCCAAACATCATGCCAATGTCTTCTCTAATCGACTGACCCATAACTTGACTACACGCAACTAATCCAGCCGCTATATCTTTAGTTACAGACGCAGCAATTTCAGGATCACTAAACCTAGCACCAACAGGAATACTTTCTAATGATGCTGATGGTCTTTCTGGTGGAGAAGGGGGTAGAACAATACCATTCACTTTTAACAAATTTTCGATTTGTTCAATTTCTTGCTTCATGGTTTGGATAGTATCTTCAAGAAATTTTTTAAGATCACTATCACCAGTATGGTTAATGAATGTTTGGTACCCAGCTAAATAACCCTTTGTACCAGATAGATAACTCCATACACCAAACACTTCGCCGTAGTGCATTGGTTCATTTTGTGGATTACCACTTAAAATTCCCATGATTGTCCTCCCTAGTTGAAAAATATCCATTGAGTGACCTTCCTTTCTTAATGATTGGTCACATCCTTATAATTCCTAAAAAAATTGACCCTATTCATCATTTCTAACGGTAAAAGGAATATGGTAATTTTAACCTAGTGAAATATCTTTTTGTTTTCACTAGACATCTTCTATCGGAGGATCATGCCTTGGATAATTGAAAGCCAAGCGCCTTTATCCTCTCTAGCAGTCTTCCGGTTATGACACCACTCACATAATGGCTGCCAGTTGTTCCGATCCCAAAACAACGTCTTATCTCCCTTAATTAAAATTCTCTTTTTCATACCCCTTAATGATGTGAGGCATAGCCAAGTCTATCTCATAACCCCCTATTGTTTTAAATATTTCTACATAAGTAGCTTGGATATTATTTTCATTTCTAACATCATTGAATAAATTATAGCCACGTTTCCTCTCGATTTTCTTCACCACCTATATATAGATAAAGCTATTTTAAATAACGGAAGAAATAAGTTTCTAAACCCCTAAAAAAGTACCGCTTCAATAGAAAAGGCGATATTACTACATTTATCTTTTAGTTAATTATGGTTCACTCATACTACCACTAGTATCCATCATAGCCAAAATTACAGCATTGGAATGGGGCTTCACAATCTCCTCCCAGGTTTTAAATCGTAAATCATCCATCGAGATACCTAGTTCCAGATCGTCATACCCGGCTAATGCATTCCGGCGAATGGCGGATATTAAGGTGCGTTTTTTATCAATATTACCCATCAAACCTTTTTTACGAACATCGTTAAATTGAATATCTTCTATGGTAATTTTCTGTTCGTCTTTTGTTTGAAGGTTAGGTAACTCCAACTCCGAAAACAGCATTTCCTGCAACTCTTCAACTGTAATCTCCGCTTCATAATAATCATTACCAGGTTGATCGCCAGCTCCTTGCCCTTGACCTGCCCTAGCATCAGCCGGGTCACCGTCTTTAGCTATTACATCTCCTATCTTGGAATTGCCTTTACCTTGGCCTGTATGTTGTCCTTTATTAAAATTGTAACGAAAGCGATACTCATCAAGCGATCTGATTGGTATTTTAATAATTTCTCGACCATTAGACATTATGATATTTTCTTCGCTTACTAAATCAGACAGGTTTTTCTTGATCGCCTCTTTTACTTTTTCCTGATGTCTGCTCTGGTCCTGATGACCTTTTCTGTGCAGAGACCAGTCTTCTTTGGAGACGATAAACGATGAATCGTTCATCAAGCTCCCCCCTAGCGATTCAGCAAACTACCCACGTAACGCAGCAGTTCATTTGCTGAAATTGGCGTATATCCGTGTTCTTCTACTAAGCGACGTGTTACTTCATTAATTTTTTTCAATTGGTGCTCATCTGGCGTTTTTGTAGAGGTAGTTATTTTGACCACATCTTTTAAATCCGCGAATAATTTTTTCTCAATCGCTTCACGCAGACGATCATGCGTATTGTAGTCAAATCGTTTACCTTTACGTGCATAAGCTGATATCCGAATAAGAATCTCTTCACGGAATGCACGTTTGGCATTTTCAGAAATACCAATTTGCTCTTCAATCGATCTCATGAGGCGCTCATCTGGTTCCAATTCCTCACCTGTTACTGGATCACGCAAGCGATTAGAATTGCAATACGCCTCAACATTATCCAAGTAATTATCCATCATCGTTTTTGCTGATTCCTCATAGCTGTACACAAATGCCTTCTGTACTTCCTTTTTCGCAATATCATCATACTCTTTCCGTGCAATAGAGATGAAATTTAAGTAACGCTCTCGCTGTTCCTTACTGATGGAAGCATGCTGATCGAGCCCTTCTTTTAATGCCCGCAAAATATCCAGAGCATTAATAGACTCCGTATCACGACGTATCAGTGCGCTGGATATCCTATTTATGACATAACGAGGATCTATCCCAAACATACCTTCGTCTGCATACTCATTCCGTAATTCCTCAATGTCCGAGCCTTTGAATCCTTCTACGGATTCCCCATTGTACAAACGCAATTTTTTTAAAAGATCGGCACCTTGTTTTTTGGACTCTTTTAAACGGGTTAAAATAGAAAAAATAGCTGCTGTATATAACGCATGTGGAGCAATATGAACATGACCTAAATCAGATTGCTTAATTAATTTATCATAAATTTTTTCTTCTTCTTTGACTCGAAGATTATACGGAACTGGCATCACAATCATTCGAGACTGTAATGCTTCATTCTTTTTATTCCCGATAAAGGTTTTGTATTCCGTTTCGTTTGTATGAGCAATTATCAGCTCATCGGCTGAAATTAGGGCGAATCTACCCGCTTTAAAATTGCCTTCTTGAGTTAGGGACAATAAATGCCACAGGAATTTTTCATCGCATTTCAACATCTCTTGGAATTCCATGAGCCCACGATTCGCTTTATTCAATTCACCATCAAACCGATAGGCACGAGGATCAGACTCAGAACCATACTTCGTGATCGTAGAAAAGTCGATCGTCCCCGTTAAATCGGCAATATCCTGCGATTTTGGATCAGATGGGCTAAAGGTACCAATTCCCACCCGTTTTGACTCTGAAAAGAAGATTCTCGTTACTGGAAAATCTTCCATCCGACCACCATACTCTGTTTCTAATCGCATCCTGTTGTATGGAGTAAGCTCTCCTTCAATCTTTACACCAAATTCTTGCTCAAATTCGGGACGTAATTCATTAGGAATCAAATGGAGAGGTTCTTCTTGCATAGGGCAGCCGTCTAGCGCATAAATTGAACCTTCATCTGTACGGGAATACTCCTCCAAACCACGCTTCAGCATCGTTACGATTGTCGATTTCCCCCCGCTGACCGGACCCATTAGCAATAGGATTCTTTTTCTTACGTCCAATCTTCTTGCTGCAGAATGGAAGTACTCCTCCACCAGTCGCTCAACACTACGATCTAAACCATAGATTTCACGTCCGAAAAATTTGTAACTCCTGCTACCATCTTCATTTTCTTCAATCCCATGGCTTTTAATCATGTTGTAGACACGTGAATGAGCAGTCTGTGCAATTTGTGGATGTTTGCGAACAAGCTCAAGATATTCAGCAAACGTGCCTTTCCACGTTAACTTTTCTTCACGGGCCCGGTGCTCTGCAATTCTTTTTAAAATATCCATGCAAGTCACTCCTCCCTAAACCGGCCAATTCTCAACTCGCAACTGTAGGTTATCTTTACAACTATATGTCCCGATATTTTTCAGCATTCTTGAAAAACCTCCAAATATCAGGTGAAAATTAAGTTCTCTCCTATGAATATGCAGATGTGCCCATCATGTTTCTTTTAAAGTAGCTAGAAGTTTTTGTGAAAGATGAAACAATTCTGTCAAGTCATGCAATAGGCAAAAAAGTCAGTCTACGTTATAATGGATGTACTACAGTAAAGAAAGGAGCTCTACTCTATGGGTACGTTTATTGTTGGGGGAGTATTCGTCGTCTTTCTATTCTTCATCTTGACGGCAGGATATAACGAAGATAAGACCTGGAATATGTAAAGTAAAAGTTCGTACGATTCTGTGGTTTTATTCGTTTTGAGAATTTGATGCGCTTCCAAATTCTTATACGTTTCTAAATATCTCAATGCTTTGATAACCAGACGAGCCACACATTCCTGTGAACTTGAGCTGGTTATTTTTAATAGGTAAAGAAAAGAAAGGTGAAGCGAACATGCTCCTCGTCCGCTCCTGTCTAGCTGGCCTCAATTGCCGTTATAACGGTAGCCACAGCCTTAACGAGAAGGTGAAGGAATTAGTCGATCAAAACAAAGCAGTAATGGTTTGCCCTGAACTACTCGGCGGTTTTATTACACCACGAGAGTCAGCTGAAATTATCGGGGGTAATGGGAGCGATGTCTTACGCGGCACAGCAAAAGTCGTGGAGAAATCTGGACGTGATGTAACCCATTTATATATAGAAGGAGCTTATCAAACTCTTTAGCTTGCTAAACAATACCAAGCAACTCATATCATTCTAAAAGAGAATAGTCCATCTTGTGGAAGCCAGAGGATTTATAACGGGCAATTTTCCAATCAGCGTATTCCTGGTCAAGGAGTAACATCAGCCTTACTACGCCAAGAAGGCTATATTGTTATTTCAGAAAATGAAGGAAACAATGTTCTAGAACTTTGAAAGAAATAGTCATACAAAAAAGCTGCCGATTGTCTGGCAGCTTAGTTTTTCTTTTGATTTCCTTGTTCTCTGATTCCTTTTTCGTTCCCTTTTCTTTTGAACACTTCTATTGATGATCGTTAAGCTTTAGCAAAAACACCTTGACGATTTATAATTGCTTGATATAATTCCTCAATCGTTCCCCGCTGATCTACCTGATAGGTAGGCTCCCCTCGATCTTCCATGTAATTGGTCACCAAAAAGGTTTTTAGACCTAGCTGACTTGCTACCATGTCTTCCTGCATATGATTCCCTACCATGATACACTCTTCTGGCTCTACTTGTAGACGCTCACAAACTTCATGATAATACTCCACATTTGGCTTCGTGAAGTGAGAGGTCTCATACACCGTTACCCATTCAAAGTCTTCAGGAGTTAATTCAAGCCAAGCTAATCTCCCATATATAGCTTCTTTAGGAAAAACAGGGTTGGTTGTAACAGCAACACGATAACCTGCCTCTTTAGCTGCTTGCACTAATTTTTTTCCCCAAGGTGATGGATTTGTGTAGTGTGATAAATTTGGAAATAGCTCCAGATAAAATTTTTCAAAGATAGGCCATACATCTTCTTTTTTCGCTCCGCTATGTTTCAAAAAATTCTCAATGAATATTTGTTCGTTGGTTTTATCTGCTTCCTTATTAATAATCATTGCTTTTGTAGACTCCCATAGCCACCCAATCAACTGCTTTGATTCAAAGGCATCTCCAACAAACATCGCTAACTCTTTTAAATAGTTCTCCACGAATTGATCTGTATGCATTTCTAATAATGTTCCATCTAAATCAAAAAAAACTGTGGTTGCCTGTGACATGTGTTCCTCCCTTTGAATACCCTACCTTATATTTATCTTCAAAAAAACAACGAGCTAGCTTAATCCAATCCTGGAAATCCAATCTGCCGTAGCCCTTCAAAAGTAACAATGGCAGCACAGTTGGATAAATTCATAGATCTGGTTGCGCCTCCCATAGGAATACGAACAATTTGACTAGAATCGTATCTATCCATAATCTCTTGTGGGATGCCACTAGTTTCTTTACCCAAGATAATAAAATCACCAGGTTGAAAATCGATATCGCTATAAGACCTCGTCCCATTTGTCTCTACGAAGAAAAAGCGATCTGTTTTATGCTCATGAACTTGGGCAAAATGTTCAAAATTATCGTAGTAACTGATATTTACGGCATGCCAATAATCCAATCCTGCTCGTTTAAGGGCTTTGTCATCAGTTGAAAAGCCAAGTGGACGTATGAGATGCAAATGAACACCAGTTGCTGCGCAAGTTCTAGCAATATTCCCTGTATTGGCTGGAATTAATGGTTCATGTAGTACGATGTGTAAAGACATAGACGCTATCTCTCCTCTAACAAGCTCACTATCATCTTATCGCAAAAAAGATCATTTCGATATGTTTGAAAAAGCATTAGTAAGAAAACCCTAAAGAACAGTCTCCTCATCTAAAAAGAAGCAAACTACTCTTTAAGGTTTTTGATCATTTTTAGTGATTTTACCAACAATAAATGATTTGGTTCAAATCCCCTAGTTTGTGGCTTTCCTTAATCTTAACTCTTGTATGGTAGTAACAACAAGCGATGTTTCAATTTTCTACAGCCATCACATGAAAGAAGCGATATTTAATAGCAGGCGTATAAGCAGTGGAATCTAAGTACTCCCAAAAACGATACTGAGCATTAAACGTGTGCGCATTCACTAACGGAAATCCCTGTTCATCTTTTGCTACTACAATTGTATTATGATCCCATCTACCATCCCCAGTAAAATCATAACAAATGATGTCGCCAATCTCCAATTCCTGCGGAGTTCCTCTTTGTTGAGCGTAAAAAGGAGCCCCTCCTTTAGCCAACAATGATTCTAGGCTATTTGCAATGGCCCAACTAAAACTCCACCCCTCTTTGCGATGACGATACCACCATCCTTTTGCTCTACTATTAGTAAATATCATTGGAATTCCACCTGCATGCAAGCATTGAGAAATAAAGTTGGTACAATCATCTTGAAAATAAGGATATGCTGGGTTGGGAGTTTCCCAAAACTGATTTGCATAAGCAACAGCAGCTTCACGATTATAACTATAGGATAGAACAACCGGATGGATCTCTGAATCCACTTCAGGATTAGGTAAATTGTTATGTGAGGGATTACGTTTCTCTTTGCTATTCATGGAATTCGTCAAGTCGGAATCACTGCCATGAAATAACGGCATTGGCATTCCCCATACCTGTTCAAAATTCCACAGGCTACCGTCATCAGAGATTAATTTAATCTGTTCGGTGGTCTGCATTTCATAAAACTCAAGAGGTGCAGATGGGGCCGGTCTGAAATAGATCCTTCTATGAAGAAGTCCTGATACCATAACATTGGAAGAGCACACAGCCTCATAAATTGGTGTTAACTTTGTATGAACAGCCTGTAATGACCAGCTGTCTGAATCGTGTTGTACACTCTTCCATCGAAGCCAAGCTGCTTGCCAATACCTAATAGCCTTCTTTGCTTCTTCGGTAATTTGCAATTGTTGGGGCGAAATAGAAAAATCTAGGCTTAGAAGTGCCCTGTCTACTTCTCCGAGATATTGGTTTACTTCCTTCCTCCAAGCTTCTCCAACCATACGTATGCTCCCTTCCATTTCGGGATGTACGCTTCTGATCAAGTATTCCCCATGCTTACAGCAATCTTGATCGAGCAACTAGCATCTATTGCTAATTATATGGATAAGAGCCTTGACCCATGAACATGCATGAAAACAGACATGCAGCTAGTAAACCTATTTCATTATTGGCTATTTAACAATTGGTAAAACACCTTCTAATGTAAGCAATTGTTCCTTTATTGATAAACCTCCGCCGTATCCGACCAGTGCGCCATTCGCCCCAATTACTCGATGGCATGGAACAATCAATGAGACTGGATTTTTGTTATTAGCCCCGCCTACTGCTCTTACCGCCTTATCTGAACCAATACTACAAGCAATATCTTTATATGAACGTGTCTCACCATAAGGAATAGTAAGTAATGCATTCCAAACTTTTTTCTGAAACATTGTTCCATGCAGATCTATTGGAAAGGAAAATATTTTACGTTTCCCTCGGAAATAATCATGCAATTGTTGATGAAGTTCATGATGTTTTTCTGGAGTGGGCTGATCAGCTAATGTATATTTCCATTTTTTTGCCCAGCTTTGGATGGCATGCATGCTTGTCTCATCTTGTCCAAATTGGATATAACAGACACCTATTTGATTAGTAACTAAAATTAATCCCCCAATGGGTGCATCCATATAAGAGTAATGCAATACATTCATCCCTTACTCACTCCTTTATATTCAGCATTGATATGCGCTAGATACTACGGACGCAACCCTCCAGATATGATTACTTGTTGTCACGTTCTTTATCTTCTAGCTTTTTTAATGCTTTTTTAATGCTTTTTGTATCTCTTGCATAACAGACTCATCTTGTTCCTTGAGATTGGCTAATTCTAATGCGTCCATTGCTAGCTCTCCACCAATTCGCCCCAATGCCCACGCAGAAGTTCCTCGGATAACTGGACGTGAATCTTTATTCAAAAGCTCGATTAAATCTGGTACTGCTGACTTATCTCTAAAATGCGCTAAACCTAAAATGGCATTTCTTTGTATAGGCTTTTTACCACGCCAAGCAGCTGAAGATGTTCCAAATCTCGTCTTAAATTCTTTGTTTCCAATTGTAAGTAAAGGCTTTAGCAAAGGTTTTACTAGCTCTGGGTCTGGTAAAGTCTCTGGATGATGTGTAAAGTTCATACCTTTGTTTTTAGGACATATCGTCTGACAGGTATCACAACCATATAATCTATTTCCTATTTTTTCTCGGAATTCTTCTGGGATTTCATTCTTCACTTGAGTTAGAAAAGCTACACATCTCTGTGAATTTAGTTGTCCACCTTGAACTAAGGCTTGAGTAGGGCAAGTATCCAAACAAAGTGTACATTCTCCACACTGATCCTCCATTGGCTGATCCGATGGTAGCGGAAGGTTCGTAATCATCTCTCCCAGATAGACATAAGAGCCGAATTCCGGGGTAATGATGGAGCAATTTTTCCCTACCCATCCTATTCCCGCTCTTTCAGCCACAGCCCGATCAGATAGGACACCCGTATCTACCATAGATTCTAAACGTGCATCTGGTTCCAACGTTTGAATAAAATCAGCAAGTTGGTTCAATTTATCACGTAGAACGTGATGATAATCTAATCCCCATGCAGAGCGTGCTAGAATTCCTCTATACGCCTCAGGCTCTGATTTGGGAAAATTGGTCATCTTGGAAGGATAGGCAATCGCAATAGCGATGATAGAACGTGCTCCCTCAAGAGTAAGCTCAGGATACACACGCTTATCAATATCCTTCTCTTCAAATCCTGACTCATATCCTTTCTCACGATGAACTATCAGTCTGTCTTTTAATTCCAAAAAAGGATCTGCCGAGGTAAATCCAATTTTATCAATGCCTATTTCTGCTGCATATCGTTGAATGGTTTCTTTTATTTGTTGCCAATATGTTGTGTCTAGAAGAGATGGCTTCACCGGTGTTTAATCGCTCCTGTGGCCAATTCATCACAACGATTATTCCATTCATTGTCAGCATGACCCTTTACTTTTACATAATCGACCTGGTGTATTTCCATGAGTGACAGAAGCTCTTTCCATAGCTCCTGATTCTCTACAGGTTGGTTTTTACTATTTTTCCATCCTCGCTGCACCCAACCCACATGCCACCGCTGTTGAAAGCAATTTACAACATAGGCACTATCACTATATATAGTAACTTTACAGGGCTCCTTGAGAATCTTCAGAGCTTCGATAACCGCCTGCAATTCCATTCGATTATTCGTCGTTTGTTCAGCTGATCCTGACATCTCTTTTTTATGCTCACCATAAAACAGAACCGCACCCCAACCACCTGGACCAGGATTACCCGAGCATGCTCCGTCTGTATAAATTGTTACTTCCTTCATCGTCGTTCTGTTCCCTCCTTGGTTTCTATTTCTATTTTACAAAAGGACAGAGCCCTCTACAAAAATATTTTCATTGAAATCTCTTTCTCATGTTACGTGATCTGTTACATAAAAACAAATAATTTACCCTTTATTTTCCATGTTTGTTATTGGCTTTTACTGCTATAGAGGAATTTTATAAGTCTATAAACAGTGATATACTATTTTTATAAGGTTGTATTTGAAAGGAGCCTTTTTCATGTACATAACCATTGATGCCACTCTGTTAGAAAAGCTTCCGGGTTTTTCTTTGGGGATGATTCATTATTCGGGAATGTCACTTTCTAGTTCTCCTAAGATGCTAATGGGTCGTATGAATTATTTTATCGAATCTCTTCGAATAGAGCATTCTCTTGAAACCATGAAGAATATTCCTAATCTCAGCTACTGGCGTGCAGGGTTTAAAGCATTAGGTATTGACCCTAGTCGATATCGTCCTTCTTCTGAGGCATTGTTACGCCGAATTTTGCAAGGAAATCCTTTTCACTGGGTAAATTCGGCAGTGGATATCAATAACTTTTTGTCAATTATGCATTTTCTTCCTTTTGGTCTATATGATGTTCACAAGTTACAACTTCCGATACGTTGTCAATTAGGCACAGAAAATGATGTATATTCAGCCCTAAATGGACGGGATGTTACCATGAACGGAAAAATTATTTTAGCTGATGGAAATGGAGCCTTTGGGAGCCCTATTGTTGATTCTCTTCGAACCAGTGTATCAACAGACAGTACAGAGCTACTACAGATTATCTTTATTCCACCAAATGTATCACCAAATGAACAGGAAAAAATTATTGGTTCCTCTGCTAGAATGATTATCGAAATAAATGGCGGTGAAGTTGTGGAATCTGCTATTGTTTCAACAAAGTAACTCAAAAAAGACGAATTGCCTAGGAAGCAGATTCGTCTTTTTTTATATCTACAGTTTGTACAGCACGATTAGGATAAATAATGTGTTCTAATAATAAAACTAACAGCACACCTACCAGTAGTCCATTACTACATAAAAAACTCAGCATAGGATGTAGAGTTTTCCACGCATCGGGAGCAACAAACATGATACCTAAGCCCAATAATAAAGAACATCCTACCACAATAATCGTTCGTTCATTAAAAGGAACTTTTTTAAAATCTCTCAAACCAAACCCTAGAATTTGAGCATACGCAACAAACATAGCAGCATATGCAACTGGTGTTGGCAATGTTGCTAGTATATTAGAAATAGAAGGGAGAAGCCCGATTATCATCATAAAAGTCATGGCTAAAATAAATGGCAATCTGGATGCAATTTTTGTAGTTTGTATAAACGCCGCAGCAAGTGTAAGTGGTATCATACCCACAACTCCTGCCAGACCAGAAATGAGATGGGACACACCTGTAAATACCCCACCTTTATCAAAGTGTCTCTTTTCTGCCTTTTCTTCCGTTGTTTCCCCAATTACTGCAATACTAGTAATCAAATTAGTTAAAAGAATTAAAGTGGTAAGTACACACGTTACTACAATTCCTAAATCCCAATGAAAAGGTCCCCAAAAAAATAAACGTGGTACAGTTATCAAAGCCGTTGATTCTCTAATAGGATCTGTCCACCCCATTAAAGCATATGTTCCCCAGCCTGCCAACATCCCGATTAATACTGCAAAGCTAGCAACAGCTTTTATTTTTTGACATAGTAACACAATCATAATAATAACAATAGAGGTTAAAGCGATGTTAGGAAGTACGGTAGTTGCACCATGATAACCTACCCCTAGCATCCCTTTAATAAAATTACTAGCTAGTGATATTGCTAGTAAAATCATATAGGTACCTGTTACAGCAGGGGTAAACAGTTTTTGCAATTTACTTATAGAACGTGTGAGACCTAAAATTAAAAAGATCAAACCAGAGATGACCATTCCTACTTGAAAGGATTGTCCGATTTCCATTGGAGCTAATCCCATCGTGGCACCTATTTGAGCTAGCATAAGAAAAATACTCCACCATAACCCTGCAGGCGCCTCCATCATAGGATATCTATGTCCAATCCAAGCCTGAATAAGAGAGGCTAATCCAATATAAAACAAAGTCTGTTGAATAAATAAAGCTGTTTGAACCTCACTTAAACCATAAACTTCACCAATGACAATAGGTACTGCAATGCTGCACGACAGAGTTACAATAAACCACTGCACAGCTGCTGGTATTGTTACCTTCCAAGGTGGTGTACTATTTAAACCGTACTTCACACCGTCTTCCCCCTTACCATCTTCCTATCGAATGACTCTGTGTTTATTGTTTGAATCAAAATAGCTTATGTTGCAACTAGAAATATAGTAATAAAAATAAAAATGCTTTCTTCTTTTTTGAAGAAAGCATTTCCTTACGTATGGTGCCGGTAGAGGGACTTGAACCCCCACGGTTTCCCTCACGATTTTGAGTCGCGCGCGTCTGCCAATTCCGCCATACCGGCATGTTTTATTAAAAATAACCATTTCAATTTCCTACTCTATAATTCTATCATACTTTTCTATTAAACATAAATTGTTAATATTTATAGAAAAATACCTAATAGTTTGAAATGGAGGAGGTACCCGGATTTGAACCGGGGATGAGGGTTTTGCAGACCCGTGCCTTACCACTTGGCTATACCTCCATATATGGAGCGGACGACGGGTCTCGAACCCGCGACCTTCGCCTTGGCAAGGCGACGCTCTACCAATTGAGCTACGTCCGCATAAAAAAAGGGGCGATCGATGGGAATCGAACCCACGAGTGTCGGAGCCACAATCCGATGCGTTAACCACTTCGCCACGACCGCCATACTAAATTTATAATGGCAGGGGCAGTAGGAATCGAACCCACGCCAAAAGTTTTGGAGACTTTTGTTCTACCATTAAACTATGCCCCTACATAATAAAGGTGGCTCGGGACGGAATCGAACCGCCGACACGAGGATTTTCAGTCCTCTGCTCTACCGACTGAGCTACCGAGCCAAACATACTTGCCATATTTTGAATAAGAAATGGCGGAGCTGACGGGACTCGAACCCGCGACCTCCGGTGTGACAGACCGGCGTGAACTCCAACTTCACCACAGCTCCATACTTTGGTTGCGGGGACAGGATTTGAACCTGCGACCTTCGGGTTATGAGCCCGACGAGCTACCGAACTGCTCCACCCCGCGACAATATTAAAATAAAAATGGTGGAGGATGACGGGATCGAACCGCCGACCCTCTGCTTGTAAGGCAGATGCTCTCCCAGCTGAGCTAATCCTCCAGATAAATGGTGACCCGTAGGGGATTCGAACCCCTGTATGACAGCGTGAAAGGCTGCTGTGTTAAACCGCTTCACCAACGGGCCTTAAATTATGGCGGATGGAGTGGGATTTGAACCCACGAGACGAGTTGACCCCGCCTACACGATTTCCAATCGTGCTCCTTCGGCCGCTCGGACATCCATCCATATGGCTCCTCAGGACGGACTCGAACCGCCAGCCTACCGGTTAACAGCCGGTTGCTCCACCATTGAGCTACTGAGGAACAGTATGAAAGAGTTGTTCTTTCAAAACTAGATAATGAAGTCAGCATAAAGGCAATGTGGATAAGTCCTCGACCGATTAGTATTCGTCAGCTCCATGCATTACTGCACTTCCACACCGAACCTATCAACCTCATCGTCTATGAGGGGTCTTACTAGCTTGCGCTATGGGAAGTCTCATCTTGAAGGGGGCTTCACGCTTAGATGCTTTCAGCGCTTATCCCGTCCGCACATAGCTACCCAGCTGTGCCACTGGCGTGACAACTGGTGCACCAGTGGTGCGTCCATCCCGGTCCTCTCGTACTAAGGACAGCTCTCCTCAAACTTCCTACGCCCGCGACAGATAGGGACCGAACTGTCTCACGACGTTCTGAACCCAGCTCGCGTACCGCTTTAATGGGCGAACAGCCCAACCCTTGGGACCTACTTCAGCCCCAGGATGCGATGAGCCGACATCGAGGTGCCAAACCTCCCCGTCGATGTGGACTCTTGGGGGAGATAAGCCTGTTATCCCCAGGGTAGCTTTTATCCGTTGAGCGATGGCCCTTCCATGCGGAACCACCGGATCACTAAGCCCGACTTTCGTCCCTGCTCGACTTGTAGGTCTCGCAGTCAAGCTCCCTTGTGCCTTTACACTCTACGAATGATTTCCGACCATTCTGAGGGAACCTTTGGGCGCCTCCGTTACTCTTTAGGAGGCGACCGCCCCAGTCAAACTGCCCACCTGGCATGGTCCTTCCACCCGATAAGGGCGGCAAGTTAGAAACTCCGTACATCAAGGGTGGTATCCCAACGACAGCTCCACGAAGGCTGGCGCCCTCGCTTCACAGCTTCCCACCTATTCTGTACATGATGCACAAAGTTTCAATACCAGGCTACAGTAAAGCTCCATGGGGTCTTTCCGTCTTGTCGCGGGTAACCTGCATCTTCACAGGTATTATGATTTCACCGGGTCTCTTGCCGAGACAGCGCCCAAGTCGTTACGCCTTTCGTGCGGGTCGGAACTTACCCGACAAGGAATTTCGCTACCTTAGGACCGTTATAGTTACGGCCGCCGTTTACTGGGGCTTCGGTTCAAAGCTTCGCTTGCGCTAACCCATCCCCTTAACCTTCCAGCACCGGGCAGGCGTCAGCCCCTATACTTCGCCTTGCGGCTTCGCAGAGACCTGTGTTTTTGCTAAACAGTCGCTTGGGCCTTTTCACTGCGGCCTCCTCGGGCTATAAACCCTACCGAGGCGCCCCTTCTCCCGAAGTTACGGGGCCATTTTGCCGAGTTCCTTAGCAAGAGTTATCCCGCGCACCTTAGGATTCTCTCCTCGCCTACCTGTGTCGGTTTGCGGTACGGGCACCTTGTTCCTCGCTAGACGCTTTTCTTGGCAGTGTGAAATCAGGGACTTCGGTACTTAAATTTCCCTCGCCATCACAGCTTGTGCTTACTAGTGTGCGGATTTGCCTACACACCACACTTACTGCTTAGACGGCCATCCAATAGGCCGCTCACCCTATCCTCCTGCGTCACGCCATTGCTCAAACGGAACAGAGGTGGTACTGGAATATCAACCAGTTGTCCATCGCCTACGCCTTTCGGCCTCAGCTTAGGTCCCGACTAACCCTGGGAGGACGAGCCTTCCCCAGGAAACCTTAGGCTTTCGGTGGACAAGATTCTCACTTGTCTTTTCGCTACTTACACCGGCATTCTCACTTCCAAGCGCTCCACCGCTCCTCACGATACGGCTTCACTGCTGCTTGGAACGCTCCCCTACCCAGTCCATAAGGACTGCCATAGCTTCGGCGGTATGTTTAGCCCCGTTACATTTTCCGCGCAGAGTCACTCGACCAGTGAGCTATTACGCACTCTTTAAATGGTGGCTGCTTCTAAGCCAACATCCTGGTTGTCTGGGCAACTCCACATCGTTTCCCACTTAACATACACTTGGGGGCCTTAGCTGATGGTCTGGGCTGTTTCCCTTTTGACGATGGATCTTAGCACTCACCGTCTGACTCCCGGATATAAGTACTTGGCATTCGGAGTTTGACTGAATTCGGTAACCCGATGAGGGCCCCTAGTCCAATCAGTGCTCTACCTCCAAGACTCTAAATCCGAGGCTAGCCCTAAAGCTATTTCGGGGAGAACCAGCTATCTCCGAGTTCGATTGGAATTTCACCGCTAGCCACACCTCATCCCCGCACTTTTCAACGTGCGTGGGTTCGGGCCTCCAGTAGGTGTTACCCTACCTTCACCCTGGACATGGCTAGATCACACGGTTTCGGGTCTACGACAACGTACTTTCGCCCTATTCAGACTCGCTTTCGCTGCGGCTCCGTCTCTTCGACTTAACCTCGCACGCTATCGTAACTCGCCGGTTCATTCTACAAAAGGCACGCCGTCACACATAGAAAGTGCTCCGACTATTTGTAAGCACACGGTTTCAGGTACTATTTCACTCCCCTCCCGGGGTGCTTTTCACCTTTCCCTCACGGTACTGGTTCACTATCGGTCGTTAGGTAGTATTTAGCCTTAGCAGATGGTCCTGCCAGATTCACACGGGATTTCACGTGTCCCGCGCTACTCGGGGTTGGTCTCGGAGAGACAGATGTTTGGGTTACGCGACTATCACGCTCTTTGGTCAGTCTTCCCAAACTGTTCACCTACATCTGTCTTTTGTAACTCCTATATGAAACGCCCCACAACCCCGTAGGATAAATCCTACGGTTTAGGCTCTTCCGCGTTCGCTCGCCACTACT